>CABTXP010000035.1 GCA_902488815.1 uncultured Eubacteriales bacterium
ATTTAATTCGAACAATATAAAATATTATTAAGAGGATGAACGCCATTTGATGGCATCATCCTCTTTTTTTGGGGGACATTCCCCGCCGAGGGCGAGGGTGTGTCCCCTTTAAGTTGTTTTTAGATTCAGAACAAAGTTTATAAACGACTAAGTCTTTTTATTTTATTAATCTACTTAATATAACTATCGACATTATTCTCAGGGGACACACGTTTCATTCGCTCCGCTCATTTCACGAATGTCCCCAACTAAAAATGTCTCGCTAAATCTCCAACAAAAAAATATAAAAAATGGAAAGTTTACTTGACATATAAAAAAGACTGGACTAATATAAATGTAAAGCAAACTTGTCATTAACAAGAGGTGAGTTACTTTGGAAAACAAGCTTGAAGAAATTAGAAAAGAAAGAGGTATAACTCAAGAGGAGTTGGCAAATGTTTTGGAAGTGTCAAGACAGACAATAGGCTCCTTGGAGAACGGCAGGTATAATCCCTCCATTATCTTGGCATTTAAAATCGCCAAGTATTTCGGTTTGACTATTGAAGATATTTTCATATATGAGGATGGTGAAGAAGATGAAAAATAAAAATTATGTTTTAAAAAATATCCTTTTATCTTTTTTGGGAGTAGTTTTAGTCGCATTAGGATTATATATTTACCAAAAAACTGTAGGCATGGACAAAACAGTTGTTTTTATACCCTATATATTTATCGCAACAGGTTGCGGAATTTTAGGACACTTTACGGGAAATTTAATCCAATATTACTCCACAAAAAACAATGAAGAGTTAAAAAGGCAAATAGAGATTGAAAAAAATGACGAAAGAAATGTTTTAATAGCAGAAAAGTCAAAAGCTAAGGCCTATGACTTAATGATCTATTTGTTTGCTGCAATGCTAATTATTTTTTCTTTAATGGGGGCAGATAAACTTCAACTCGTAGTTTTAGTTGCTATATATCTTTCGTTACAAATATATGCACTATATTGGAAATCTAAATTTGAAAGCAGAATGTAGAAAGGCGGTAATTAAATGAACAAAAAACTTTTGTCGGGAATAATAATAATCTTATCACTTGGACTTGCAATTTACGGCTACATAGTACTGCCGGAACAAGTAGTAGTGCAGATAGATTTCCACGGGGATCCGTCAAACTTTTATCCGAAAATTTTGTCTATTGCACTTGAGACGGTATTAACAATTGGCGGCGCATTAGGGTATTATTTTTCAAAGTATAAAGAAAAAAAGTACTTGTTTCTGTCAGTTGTCGGACTTGCAGTAACAATAATAACTTTAATATATAACACGTGATTATTTTTAGGGGAAATATAGGGGACACACGCTCGCGCTTGCACCTGTCAAGCTCGGCTTGACCGGTGAATGCCCCCAAACTACAGGATGCCCACGAATCCTAAAAATGTTTTACCTAACTAATACATTAAGTTCGTAAAAACTCATAAAATTTTACATTATTTCCATTGACTTAAATTTTCAGTATTGATACCATTGTGTTGAAAGAAGCTCATGAAATGAGCGAAAGTGTATCTAGGGATCCGGAATTTATTCAGGGACCGAGCGGTACAAGTACTATGTACTACACCAGAGGGAGAAAAGCCCAGGAGGATAGGTTTCGCATGCCTATCTTTCAGGGCTTTTATTTTTTTAAAGAGGTGGAATATGAAAACAGTTTATCAAGGTAAGACTAAGGACGTATTGGAACACGACGGAAGATATTTTTTAAGGTTTAAGGACGACATGACAGGCACTGACGGTGTCTTTGATACCGGCGGGAACCAAGTGGCGGGCAAGCTTGAAGGTTCAGGTCTTGCAGGCTTAAAGGTTTCTACTTATTTTTTCAAAGAAATTGAAAAGGCGGGGGTTGAAACTCACTATGTTGCTTCAAACTATGATGAAAATCTCATGGAAGTTAAGGGCGCTACTCACTTCGGTAACGGCATTGAAGTTATTACAAGATTAAAGGCTGTTGGGTCTTTTATCAGAAGATACGGAATGTATATTGAGTCCGGGGCCGACTTGGATTACTATACCGAAATTACTTTAAAGGACGACAAGAGAGACGACCCTCTTATTACAAAGGATGCACTCGTTCAACTTCACATTTTGACTGACGAGGAGTATGAAGAGCTTATTTCTCTTAACAAAAAAATTACTAAAATTATTAACGACATATTGGCACAAAACGGATTGGTTTTATACGACATTAAATTGGAATACGGTAGAGATATTGTGACTAAAGATATTATTTTAATGGACGAAGTTGCCGGCGAAAACATGAGAGTGTACAAAGACGGCGAATATGTAGAACCTATTAAACTTATTGATTACTTGGCTAAGGTGGAAAAATGAGTGTTATTTGTGTAAAAAAATTAAAAGGCTTTGACGAAGAAAGTAATAAATGGCAAAGGGAAGCTGAAATTTTTCTAAACATAAAGGGAAATTTTAATTTCTACGATATTTATGACTTTGGTAATATTTCCGACAATGCCTTTTCTTTTATTGTAAAAAATATTTTTAACGACAATACCAACGAATATTTTAAAGAGGTGCCGGAGTTTTCAGGCAAGTGCTTCAGATACTCGGAAGTTACGGGACAATATAATGAGAGAGAAGACATGGTTAAGAGAGTTTCCAATGTCTTACTTGATGAAGAGATTAAACTTAATCACTCCCGCATTGTAGAGTGCGAAGGAATTTCCGACGAGGACTTTAAAAAATTTAAAGACTATTTCTTAAATCCTGTGGAAAACATGGAGATCCCCATGGAAGGAAGAGAAAAGAAAATTTTCGAATCTCTCTGGGACGAGCTTCAACCTGTGGAAGGCTTCAGAGAGTTTTCAGATGAAGAGCTAAATGAGTTTAAGGACAACTTCTCCTTTGACCTGCAAGACTTAAAACTTGTGAGGGAACACTTTATTGAAGAGGGAAGGGACCCTAACATCTCCGAGCTTAAAGTCATTGACACTTACTGGTCCGACCACTGCAGACACACTACTTTTATGACTGAGATTGAAAATGTGGAATTTGAAACCGGCCTTTACGAAGACGTTGTGGAAAATGCCTTTAAGACTTACTTGGATGCAAGAGAATATGTTTACGGCGAAAGCAAAAAGCCTATGAGCTTAATGGACCTTGGCACAATTAACGCCCGCATTTTGAGAAAGAAAGGCGAGCTTGATGACGAAGACAAGTCCGACGAAGTCAATGCCTGCACTGTAAATGTAAAGGTAAATGTAGGGGGCGAGGACAAGGACTATCTATTATACTTTAAAAACGAAACCCACAATCACCCGACGGAAATCGAACCTTTCGGCGGAGCTTCAACTTGTATCGGCGGCGGCATTAGAGACCCGCTCTCCGGCAGAAGTTTCCCCTATCAAGGACTTAGAATTACAGGATCCAAATCTCCTCTTACTCCTTACGAAGAAACAATCCCCGGCAAAAGACCTTCAAGACAAATTTGCAAGGTTGCCCTGGAAGGCTTCACCGACTATGCAAACCAAATCGGAATTAACGCCGGCATTGCAAAGGAATTTTATCATCCCGGCTTTGAAGCAAAGCGTTTGGAATTAGGGGCACTTGTTGCCTCAACTCCCAAGGACTATGTGAGAAGAGAAGCACCCGTTGTAGGGGATGTAATTTTGTTAATCGGAGCCGACACGGGAAGAGACGGCCTCGGTGCCGCAGTAGGTTCATCCAAGATTCAAACAGACGAGTCTTTGGAAAAAGCGGGAACCGACGTGCAAAAAGGCAATCCTTCAGCTGAAAGAAAAATTATAAGACTATTTAACAATAAAAAAGCATCAAAGCTTATTAAAAAATGTAACGACTTCGGCGCAGGAGGAGTTTCAGTAGCCATTGGAGAATTGGCTGACGGACTTAACATTGACCTTAACAAAGTCCCTGTTAAATACCCGGGCATGCACCCCGGCGAAATCGCCCTTTCTGAATCACAAGAGAGAATGGCTGTAGTTGTTTCCAAAAAAGACTTGGAAGAATTTATGTCCTACTGTGAAGCTGAAGACGTTCAAGCAGTTGTAGTGGCTGATGTGACAGACAACGGAAGAATGGAAATGTACTACGACGGCAAAAAAGTCATCGACATTTCAAGAGACTTTTTAAATACAAACGGCGGCAGAAAATTTGCCAATGTATCCGTTGAAGCGAAGAAAGAAAAAATCGATGTTAAAGGTTCAGATGATTTAAAGGCATTGGTTTCAAAACTTGAAAACGCATCACAACACGGACTTTTAAATAACTTCGACGCCACAATTTATTCAGGCAATGTCCTCTATCCTCTTGGTGGCAAGAACATGCTCACACCCCAATTAGGTATGGTGCACAAGATCCCCGTACACCTTTTCGGCGGCCTTGACACCAAGGACGCCTCTGTAATGACTTACGGCTACGACGCTGACCTTGCAGTTAAATCTCCTTACTACGGCGGATTTATGGCAATAATGAATTCCGTTTTAAAGGCGTGTGCCTTGGGATGTGACCGTAAAAAAATAAGACTTTCAATTCAAGAATTCTTTGAAAGCTTAAAGGGAGACCCGAAGAGATGGGGCAAGCCTTTCGAAGCCCTTTTAGGTGCCTTCTATGCAATGGACAATTTAAATTTGCCATCTATCGGTGGCAAGGACTCAATGAGCGGCAGCTTCGAAGACATTGATGTACCGCCGAGCTTATTCTCCTTTGCAGTTGCAATGACAGATGTAGACAAGGTTGTGTCTCGTGAATTTAAAGAAAAGGGATCGGATATTGTCTTAATTGATTTCCCATTATTAAAAGACGGCGCACCTGATTTTGAAAAACTTAAATCGGCTTTGGAATTAGTTAAAAAAGCTTTGGAAGACAAAAAAGTTCTCGCAATTTCAAATATATCTTCAAAGGGCGGAGCCTTGGACTTATTTGAAATGGCAGTAGGTAACGACATCGGCTTTGAAATATATGATGAATATGTGGACTATCTATTTACGGAAAATAAATTAGGCTACTTAATTGAGACAAAGGACTCAAAGTACTTTGAAGAGTACGGAAAAGTAATAGGTAGGACAGGAGACGTTGTTAAGTTAGGCAAGACTTACGACCTTGAAGATCTTAAAAAAGCTTGGACGGAACCTTTGAAATCCGTATATGAAGTGCCGAAATTCACAGGCACTTGCTGCAAAGAAGGCAAGGCTCACGAAATGATTAAGTCGGACAAAAAAGTTGTAATCCCGGTAGCCTTGGGAGCAAACGGCGAATACGATCTTAAAAAAGAATTTGTCCTAAGAGGCTGTGAAGTTGAAGAAGTGATTGTAAAACTAAGCTCAAAGAAAGCCTATGAAGAATCACTTACAGACCTTGCATCAAAAATTAAATCAGCAGACGTACTTGCATTGCCACACGGCGCCACAATGGGTGACGAACCTCAAATGGAAGGCAAGTTGGAAGAACTTATTTTGAGAAATGAAAAGATTAAAGATGCGGCGGAAGAACTTTTGGCAAAGGGCGGCAAGGTCTTAGGTGTCGGCTCAGGTTTCAAAGGTTTAATTCGCGCAGGACTTATTGAACACGGAAAAATTTCCGACACAACGGACATTGAAATTGCACCTACACCTTCAATGCAACACTTGGGCACAGTCCTTAGTGCTTGCGGCGTAAAAGGCACGGCCCTTGAAGGAGAAAAATATTTCGCACCTTACTCCACACGTTACGGCGTAATAAGAGCGGATCAAAAATATTTTGACAAGGGACAAGTTTTATCCACATACTGCAAGTTCTTTGAAGGCGAACCTGCCATTGATGCAATGAAGGACCCGACAGGAAAAATCATCGGCGTAAATTCAATTATCGACAGATATGATGAAGATTCATTTATAAATATAGAAAAAGGAAACAGATCGGGAATAATCGATTTGGTTTTAAAGGAGGACTAATGAGAGTTTCAATTATTATGGGATCTCTTTCAGACAGAGAAATCGCGGACAAGGCCGTAAAAAAACTTATTGACCTTGGCATTGACTACGAAGTGAGAGTTATCTCGGCTCACAGAGCATTAAATACTTTGACCGAGTATGTGAGAGAAGCTGAAAAAGAATCTCAAGTCTTTATAGGCATTGCGGGAAAGGCCGCACACCTTTCAGGCGTTATTGCAGGCTTGACTACAAGACCTGTAATCGGAATTCCTGTCAAGGCTTCAGCCTTCTTGGGACTTGATGCCCTTCTTTCCACAGTTGAAATGCCATCAGGCGTACCTGTTGCCACAGTTGCAGTAGGCGGCGGCGAAAATGCGGCAATACTTGCTGCTGAAATTTTGGCTGTAGCCGATGAAGGCATTAGAGCAAAATTAATTCAAATGAAAAAAGACATGGAAGATAAAATCAGAAACACTTCCTACACATACGAAGGATAAATATGAGCGGAATATTCGGCGTTTTTTCAAAAAAAAGATATAAGAATGTTTTTTCGCCTCTATACTCGGGACTTTTTGCCCTCCAACACAGAGGGCAGGAGTCCATGGGTATGTCCCTTTTGGAATACGGCAAGCTTTCCCAAATAAAGGGCAGAGGTGTAATTACAGACAACATAAAGTATGACAACATAAGGGAGCTTGAAGGGAGCGTAGGCCTTGGCCATGTAAGATATCCCTTTGAGTCCGAGACCAAGGAACTCCTTCCCATGCCATGGCTATTTAATCCGGGAGACGGCAGCAGAAAAACTTTAATCGCCGTTGACGGAAAGTTTTTTAACGACGTGGACGTGGAAGATGTAGTTGAAATAATTAACTCTGGCACTGACGAAGAAATAATCGACTATGTAAATAATTTAGACGGAGCTTATTCCATAATCTTTATCCAAGAAGAAAAGATGGTGGTTATAAGAGACCCGAAGGGCATAAAAAATATTACTGTCGGCCACGGATTTGACTTTGTGGCGGCTTCATCTGAAAGCTGCGGCTTAGATGCAGTGGGAGCAAGCTCTAAAGAGTTAAGGCCCGGGGAAATTTTTATTGTAGAAAAGGATCGTGAAAGGTCAATTTTTGCAGAGGAAAAGTCAAACACCCCATGTATTTTTGAATATGTCTACACGGCAAGACCCGACTCCGTAATCGGAGGCGTCTCAGTCTACGATGCCAGAATAAAAATGGGAGAAATACTTTACGAAGAATGTCCCGTGAAGGCGGACGTGGTAATAGGCTCTCCCGACTCCGGACTTATTTCCGCCTTAGGCTTTTCAAGAGCTTCGGGAATAATGTATGAAAGGGCCATTGTGAGAAACAGATACATTGGCAGAACCTTTATCCTTCCCACGGACAACATGAGAAGGAAGGGCATTCAAATAAAACTTCAACCTATTAAGTCGATTATAAAGGGCAAGGACATAGTTCTTGTAGACGACTCAATAGTTAGAGGTAACACAATGAGAAGAGTGGTAGAGATTTTAAGAGAGTCGGGGGCAAATTCAATTCACATAAGAATTTCCTCCCCTCCTGTAATTAAAAGTGAAAACACCACCTTCGACATACCTTCTGAAGACAAGTTAATTGCAAAGGGCAAGACTGTAGAAGAAATAAGAAAATTAATCGGCTGCGACTCCCTTGGATTTATATCCTTGGAAGGACTTAGAAGAGCCTGTGGCGGAAGAGAGTATTACGAAAGATGTTTCGGTGGAAATGACACATTGGGGGAATCAGATGTCAATTAATTACAAAGACTCCGGCGTAGACGTGGAAGCCGGCCAAAGAGAAGTAAAACTTATAAAAAATATAGTGGAGAAAACTCACGACTCAAATGTACTTTCAAAGTTGGGAGGTTTTTCAGGACTATATGATCTATCAGCCTTTAAAGATATAAAAAACCCGGTCCTTGTCTCAGGTACAGACGGAGTAGGTACCAAGGTCATCTTGGCACAAATGATGGATAAAAACGACACTGTAGGCATTGACTGTGTGGCAATGTGCGCCAACGACGTCCTGTGTCAAGGAGCAAAGCCTTTGTTCTTCTTGGACTACATCGCCACAGGAAGACTAGTGCCGGAGAGAATGGCTGAACTTGTAAAAGGCGTAGCTGAAGGTTGTAACCAAGCAGGTGCATCTTTAATCGGCGGCGAAACTGCGGAGATGCCGGGCATTTACAAAGAAGACGACTACGACCTGGCAGGTTTTGTAGTGGGCATAGTTGACAAGGACAAGATAATCGACGGAGAAAAAGTAGAAGAAGGAGATATAATCTTCGGACTTTCCTCATCAGGCATTCACTCCAACGGATATTCATTGGTGAGAAAATTAATTTTTGAAAAGATGAACTTCGATTTAAACATGGAAGTAGAAGGCCTTGAAAAGAATTTGGGAGAGACACTTTTAACTCCGACAAAGATCTATGTTAAACCCATGCTTTCACTTATGAAGGACGTGGAAGTAAGAGCCATGTCACACATAACAGGTGGCGGCTACTACGAAAACATACCTCGCATGATAAAGGACGGCCTTTGTGCCAAGGTAGACGTGAGAAATGTAAAAGTCCCTGATATTTTTAAACTTATTAAGAAGTGGGGCAACATTTCCGACAAAGACATGTACTCCACATTTAACATGGGCATTGGACTAATATTTGTAGTAAAAAAAGAAGACCGCGAGGCAGTTATAGATCACTTTAAAGACTACGACACCTTGTATGAAATCGGCGAAATCGTAAAGGGAGAGGAAAAACTTGAACTCCGATACTAAAAATATTGCCGTATTAATTTCAGGCTCAGGGACGAATTTGCAGGCATTAATAGACAACCAAGACAGGTTTAATGGTGAGATAAAACTAATTATTTCGTCCAAGGAGGATGCCTACGGCCTTGAGAGAGGAAAAAAAGCGGGCATTAAGTCGGTATTTGAAAGAGACAACGACAAGATTTTAGATTTGCTTTTGGAAAATAATATTTCCCTCATAGTCTTGGCAGGATATTTAAAAATACTTCCCAAGGAACTTGTGACGGCATATCGAAATAAAATTATAAACATTCACCCCTCGCTCATTCCATCTTTTTGTGGCATGGGTTACTATGGCATAAAGGTACATGAGGCCGCAATTAAAAGAGGAGTGAAGATCACGGGAGCCACAACTCACTTTGTAAATGAAGGGGCGGACGAAGGTCCCATTATTTTGCAAAAAGCTGTGGCAGTGGAAGAAGAGGACACACCTTTGACCTTGCAACAAAAGGTCTTAAATGTAGAGCACGAAATTTTGACAAAGAGCGTGGAGCTCTTCACAGAAGATAAAATTTATGTAAGAGACAACAGAGTTTTCATAAGGAGGTAAAATTGAGAGCTTTAATTTCAGTATTTGACAAAGAAAATATTTTAGACTTTGCAAAAGAACTTGAAAAAATGGACTGGGAAATTGTAAGCACGGGAGGCACATACAAACTTTTAAAAGATGCAGGGCTAAAGGTCATATCCATAGACGAAGTGACGAAGTTTCCGGAAATTTTAGACGGAAGAGTTAAGACTTTAAATCCTTTAATACACGGAGGCATCCTCTTTAGAAGAGAAGAACCTTCCCACGTAAAGACAATAGAAGAACAAGGCATCACACCTATAGACATGGTAGTCAACAATCTCTATCCCTTTGAAGAAGCTCTTAAGGCCAAAAAAGATCACCCGACTATGATTGAAAACATAGACATCGGCGGCCCCTCCATGATAAGAGCCGCAGCCAAAAACTATAAGGACGTGCTCATAGTTACGGACCCCAAAGACTACGAAAAGACTTTGGAAGAAATTAAAAAAGGCCCTTCAATAGAATTTAAAGAGTATCTTGCAAGAAAGGCCTTCACTCTCACAGCACACTACGACACATTGATCTCAAATTACTTTGAAAAGAGAACGGATGAAAAATTCCCTGAATACATTAACAAGAGCTACAAGCTAAATGAAGTGTTGAGATACGGAGAAAACCCGCACCAAGAAGCGGCTTTCTATGAAGACACGGACATAGAATACAAAGCTCCCTATGAACAACTTAACGGCAAGCAAATTTCATACAACAACCTTAACGACATGTTCGGCGCAATTAAAATCGCGAAGAACTTCGACCCCAAGGACGGCGCAGTTGCAGTTGCAGTTAAACACACAAACCCCTGCGGCATAGGCTTCGGCGATACTTTGGAAGAAGCATTTAAAAAAGCCTACGACTGTGACGACGAATCAATTTTCGGCGGCATTATCGCCATGAATAGAGAAGTAGATGCTGCCACTGCAAAACTCTTACACGAAATCTTTTTGGAAATAGTAGTGGCACCTGCCTTTACAGAAGAAGCGCTAAAGATACTTTGCTCAAAGCCCAACCTTAGAGTGTTGAGACTGCCATCATTTAACGACTTTAAATTCCCCGCCCTTGGACAAAAGGACGTGTTAAACGGCATCATAGTTCAAGAATACGACACGGTGGACTTAAAAGAAGAAGACCTTAACTTTGTCACAAAGGAAAGACCCACGCCTGAAGAAATGGAAGAACTTAAATTCGCATGGAAGTGTGTCAAAGGTTCAGCCTCAAACTCAGTAGTAATTACAAAGAACAAAGGCACCATCGGCATAGGTCAAGGCCAAACAAAGAGGTCATGGGCTGTGGAAGAAGCCATTGAAAGAAGCGGCGACAAAATAAAGGGCGCAGTAATGGCATCGGACGGATTTTTCTTTGAAGACACAATGGAACTTCTATACAAGGCGGGAGTTCATGCGGTAATGCAACCCGGCGGATCCAAGTCCGACCCGGACGTAATTAAATTTGCAGACGAACACAATATGGCTGTAGTATTTACAGGCATAAGACACTTCAGACACTAATATGAAAGTATTGGTAATAGGATCGGGAGGCAGAGAGCACGCCCTTGCGTGGAAGCTCTCACAGTCGCCTGAAGTAAAAGAAGTATATGTGGCACCGGGTAACGGCGGCACGGAAAAGTATCACAACGTGGATATACAGGCAGGGGACCTTCAAGGCTTAAAAAATTTTGCTTTAGACAAAGGCATAGATCTTACGGTAGTAGGCCCTGAAAACCCACTTTGCGACGGCATCGTCGACGTATTTAAGTCGGCGGGACTAAAGATATTCGGCCCCGACAAAGCCTGTGCCATGTTTGAAAAGAGCAAGGAATTTACCAAGGAATTTTTGGAAAAATATAAAATTCCCACGGCAAAATATAAGAGCTACACAGATTATGAATGTGCAAGAGAAGGCATAAGAGAATTTTCTTATCCGGTTGTAGTAAAGGCCGACGGACTGTGTGCCGGGAAAGGCGTAATAATTTGTGAAGATGAAAAGGGAGCTTTAAAGGCCCTTAGAGAAATATTTTTAGACAAGGTATTCGGCGCAGAAGGAAGCACCGTAGTAGTGGAAGAATTTTTAAGAGGAAGAGAGTCCTCCTTACTTGCCTTTGTCTCAAACAACAAAATATTTCCCTTGGAAGAAGCGGAAGACCACAAGCAAATCTTTGACGGCGACCGCGGACCAAATACCGGAGGAGTAGGCACCTATTCTCCTCGTAAAGGCTCATCGGAAAAACTGAAGGCACACACGGAAGAAATCTTAAGAAAAATCGAAGGAGGATTAAAATCAGAAGGCCTGACATACAACGGCATCCTCTTTATCGGCTTTATGATTGAAGAGGACGAGCCAAAGGTCTTGGAATTTAACGTGCGCTTCGGCGATCCGGAGACGGAAGTATTAATGCCGAGACTTAAAGGGGACTTGTATCAAATATTAAACAAGTGTATCGACGGCACACTAAGTGCGGGCGATATAGAGTGGAGAGAAGAGCTTTGCCTCTGCACCATCCTCTGCTCCGAGGGCTACCCCGGCTCCTATGAAAAGGGAAAAGAAATCACGGGCATAGAAAAAATGGACGAAGACATCATCCTCTTTCACAACGGCAC
>CABTXP010000036.1 GCA_902488815.1 uncultured Eubacteriales bacterium
AAAAATGCCTACAATTATGCAAACTACACTCGTAACAAGTACAAATTAAAACTAAACAACGATCCTAAGACAGTAAAAAATGACAGCGAATATGGTGCAGGAAATATTTTGGATGTGCCTTATGAATTGCCATTAAATGATTTAAAACTCGATACGACACACAAACCCCAAAAACCGGATTGGGTACGTGATGATTGGAGCTTCTTAGGCTGGGCACTGGATCCCGCCGGCGAAAACTTAGTAAAAGACGGAAAAGAAACCAAACTTCATTATGACCAAATTCTCTACGCCAAATGGGGCGAACCTGATTATAAGTGGAAGGTTATCTTTGATCCAAATGGAGGTAGTTTAAGATCAATCGATGAAAACAAATTAACTACAGAACGCAAGACCGTAAAAGAAGGCGATATTGGTCAAGAAAAAGAAACAACTTATCCTATAAAAGAAGCTAATCAAGCTGGTAAGCAAGTATTCACTGTAATTCAAAAACAAAAACTTATAGAACCTAAATTTAAGCCTGTAAGAAAGGGCTACGACTTTATGGGTTGGGAAATAATCCGTTATAAGAAGAATGAGCAAGGCGATTATACAGAAGAAATCGACAACTCATATCGCGAGACTTATAAAGTGCCGGAACTTTACTCCTTCGGCAACGATGTTGTATCTCCAATTTATCTAAAGGCAATTTGGGTTCCAAATGCAAGAGTGGACATAGACGTTCTTCACTATTATTTAGACAAGGACTATAACTTAGATAAAAATATAAGTCCAAACCCGGACCCTGATAAACTTGAAAACAAACGTTCCGGCTATTTAGTAGCAACAACCGGAGACAGACAAGACGACAAATATACCCTTGTACCTCATGACGAGCTTATGGAAAAACTACCTGAGGATTTAAAGGCTATATATGAAGAATATAACGGCAGAGTAAAGGGAGACAACACTTTCTTCCAAACCTTTAGAGTTGAACCGGAAAAGATTGATGATGGTAATGGAAACTTAATTGACAATCCGAACTTAAAAAATAATGTCTTTAAATTCTTTTACAGGCCATACAGACAAAGAGAATACAAGGTCAACTATATAGACGAAAACTTTAAAGACAATCCGGAAAAAGGAAAGATCATCGACCAAGAACTTGTTTCTAATGGTAACCGCCACTATGACGCAAGAAACTACAGACCGATACCCGGTTGGAAACTTGTAAGTGCACCACAACAACAACTCTTCTTTGACCTAAACGAAGAAACAAATGAATTATTAGGCATCAATGGAACGGGCAAAGATGAGATTACTTTCTATTATAAAGACGTAAGAGTAATAGAAGTACCGGAAGGCGGCAAGACACCGGAAGGTTATGTAAGAGTAACCTTTAAGGCAGACAAGGGAGGTTCCTTTACGGACAACACCGGAAAATCTGTAACGGAACTTCACTACGATGTAATAAAGGGACTTAAATCAGACCTGCTTCCGGTACTGGAAGAATGGGTTGGCGGAAAAAATGAAGATGGTAGCGAAAAGCAAAAAGAAAAAGACAAGTACTATATCACTCCGGAAACCGGAAAGAAATTTATAAAGTGGGATGAAAAACCGTTATTAAACAAAAACACAATAGTTGATAATGATACAAATGACTTCTATGTATTTACAGCGAAGTTTGAGTGGTCAGGCTTAACGGCAAAGGGAATGGTACGCACCGAAGCCTTTAAAGATCCTAACGGCACTTGGACAAATGACTTTGCTCCAACGATTGATCAATTAAAAGCACAACTTGAATGGAGAGAAAAGGATGAGGTAAAACCGCTTCCGGCAGGAACAGAAATAAAATTATTTGACGAAGCCGGTAATGAATTAACAACAGACGATCAAGTATATGAATTAGTAAATGAAAAGAAAGCTGCCGACAAAGACGAAGTCGTTCGCACAGTAAATATCACAGCTAAAGTTACATTCCCGGATAAAAAAGATCCGCAAGAACTAACTATACCGATTACAGTTTACAAAAACGTCTACGAAGCACTAAACAAGGAAGGCGATAAACCGCTATTCTTAAAAGAAGCAGAAGGTAAAGAAGCTAAAGACGGCGGATTGAAAGAGATTCTAAAAGGTAACACTGAAAATAGATATATTAAGGTTACGATTAAACCAAACAAAGACTTTGATAACAAAGACGATAAGGTTTACTATGTAAATCCGAATGCTTGGGTGGAAATACCTGAAGTTAAAACTGATGGCGACTCTAACTTTACAAACTGGACAGCTAATATTGATGCTCAAAATGAAGAGGGCAAAAAAGACGGAATCTTCAACTTTGGAAAACGTCATAAATTTACCGAAGACACCGTTATTGAACCGGTAGGCGCTGCCGATGTCGTTGAACAGGAAAAAGGCAAAGATAAACCCGATGTTCCGAATAACTACGTCAAAGTCATCGTCAAGACCACGGACAAAGCTACTGAAGCAACAGCTTTTGAAAAAACCTTCTGGGTCAACCCGACTAAGGAAGTTACTATTGATGTAACAAATCCGACGGGCAAAACTGTAGCTGCAGATCCTGAAAATGTTGGAGCAGTCGGCTACACAATGAATTTCTCTAAGTGGGAAACAGAAGACAAGGTAAAAACTTGGTTAGATAAGATAGTAGGAAAATTTGAAAATGATACTACAATCATTGCAAAATATTCTGTAAAACCTGAAGTGATAAAAGACCAAGTTCCGACAACAGATACAGTTCACACACCACAAGGTAAGACACCGACAGCAGATGAAATCAAAGATAAGATTACTCCTCCTGAAGGCAAAACTATTAGCAAAGTAACAATAGTTGAAAATCCAAATGTTAACGAACCGGGAGAAAGTAAGGTTAAAGTTATCGTAGAATATACTGATGGCTCAAGTGTTGGAACAAATGATAAGCCAATAGAAATTCCAGTTAAAGTACACGAAAAGATTGTACCTGCTAATCCGGATGGAACTAAGCCGGAAAAAGCACTTGAAAACTATGTAAAAGTAATCTTCAAAGCAGGCACAGGCGGAACAGTATCAGGCGACTTGGTTTACTATGTATCACCGGAAGTAGAAGTCGACATGACAGAATCTGCAGGCAAGATTACAAAGACTCCAAAAACCGGATATATAAGTGGTGATTGGGACACAAGCGAAACTAAAAAACTAAAAGACACATTTAAAGCTGATACGGAATTTACTTTTAACTTTACAAAGTCAGAGGATATAGTAGAAAAAACTGACGAAAATCCAAACAAGCCAGATGGTTATGTCACAATAACCTTTAAGACGGATGGTAACGGTAAAGTTAATGGAAAAGACGTAATAATCTACTATGTAAACCCTGATGCAGGAATTAAATTAGGAAAAGCAGCAGGAGATAAAATCCTTGTAGTTCCGACACCAACAGCAAATACAAACTATGTATTTGATAAGTGGCAAGAAAGCATCGATGAAAATACTCCAATCACAAACGATAGAACTCACGTTGCAATCTTCCAATCAGGACAAGTAACATTGACATATGAAGCAGGCGGAGCTAAAGGAACAGTTCCGGAAGCAACTACAGTAAATCACGGAACAAAAGTAAGACTTGCAGGACCGGGAAACCTTGCAAAAGATAATTCAACATTTACAGGCTGGAAGATAGGCGAAACAACTTATCAAGCAGGTGATGAAGTACTATTAAATGAAAATACAACAGCAATAGCACAATGGACATCAGCTAAACACACAGTAACATTTAATACAATGGGCGGAACAGATGTACCGAGCCAAGAAGTAGTTCATGGCGGAAAGCTTGAATCTTTTGACCCACCGACATTAGAAGGTAAAGTCTTTATGGGTTGGAAAGAAAAAGAAACTGACACAAGTTACTTCGATTTCAACACAGCTATAAACGAAGACAAAACATTAATAGCTCAATGGCAAGACCCTGTTCAAAAGATTGACGAAAATGAAACCGTTGAAGAACAATTCATCAAAGTTACCTTCAAACAAGGCGACCACGGAACACTTGATGGCGGCGAAGTAACTTATAAAGTTGCCAAAGATTACGACTTTGCAAAAGCAGTTCAAGCAGGTTTAGTAGTTCCGAAAATTGTTCCGGCAAAATACTACAAGGCAGTAGACACAAACGACGGTTGGGACAAGACCCTTGAACTTAATGGAACAAACATTGAGTTTACAGCCCAATACGAACCTATTGCAGATGTAATCCCTGTAGATCCTGAAGTTACAGATGAAAAACAAATCGAAAAAGAAAAACCGGAAGGCATGGTATTGGTTGAGTTTGTAGTAGATGAAAACGAAGCTTATATGGAAGGCGTTACAAAATACTATGTTGTAAGAAACAAAGAAGTTAACGTTCCATCACCATTAGTATTTCACAAAATTGGAAACAACCACTTCGAAGGTTGGATATTTAATAATCAAGTAACTATGGAGATTAATGGTAGTTTTGATAAAGATACTAAAATATCCGACAAACTTTTAGAAAAGCCGAAAATCTTTGTAAAAATACCTTCAGCAGGTCAAGATCTTGTAAAGATAGAAGAATTGACACAAGGTGCTAAAGGGAAGTTGGAGATTATTGGCAGTGGACAATCCGGAAAAATTTATGAAGATAGTATTGTAAAAATCAAAGTAAGACAAGGCCGTAAATTTGTAACACAAGAAGTACACGGATTTAAGTTGGATAAGAAATTAGAAAGAGGAGATATAATAAGATTTTGGGCAACGAATGATAATGGTAATTCAGAAGAATACAAATACGTTGTTCAATAAGGAGGAAAGATGAAAAAGAAATTAACAGCACTTCTTTTAGCCCTTATGATGCTTGCTCAGGTACTCGTACCTGAGACAGTATGGGCATTAAAAGAAAGTCAAAACTATCCTGTTGAGGACAGTAAACTTGTTGAAGTTGCAAAAATTGATGCTGAAAATTATCCAAAATTAACAAATAAGGTTATTTTAGATATTCAAAAAGAAGCTACACTAAATAGCAGAAAGAATATACAAAATAAGTCAGGGGTCTTACCTTTTAATACTCCTTATTTACCCGGCCAAGATATACCTGACGAAGATAAACCGAGGATTGTTGGAAAAGTTTTTGCAGATTTTAAAACAATAGGTTTAGATGGCGGGACCTTTGACTGGGAAGGCGTGTTTGGTAAAGACTCCAATGGTAATCCGGGCAAGGCCAAACTCGTTTTTCAACAATGGTTAAATAATAAAGAGACTGATGTTTCTTACGAATTAGAAGTTAATAAAGATGGAACCTATAGTTGGAAAGACTGGCAAGGAGAACCGGCAAGGATTCCTCTATATTCAAAAAGTCTAGAACCATATACTTACTCTGTATATTTAGATCAAGATGTTTCTGAAAAGGTTAAGCTTTTAACCTATCGTATTGTAGGAACCCCCAGCGAAGGTGGCTTTGAAAAAGATCCGGAAACAGGACTTAACATTGCGAATATTGTTATTGACCTTTCGATACAACAAGTAGCTTCTACTAAGTTTGTGTCAGAATGGAACACTGGATTAGCAGAAGATGCAAGACCACCTGTAGAGGGAGAGTTTGACAATAAAATTGATGAGTATCCGGGATATTTTCCATTTTCTTTAGAAAATAATGGACAAATAATAATAAGAAATGATTTTGTTAACAATTCAGATTATGAAGATCCGGGCTATACTGAATTTGGCTCCAGTTCTTTAGTAAAAAAACCTGAGGTAAAAGTTATTGAAGGTCTTGAATTTGCAGACGAGAATGATGAAGAAGGAAGTCCTACCTACAATCTTGATGAAGCTAATAAAACCATTACTACTCTAGATAAACAGCACAAATTCAAATACGACTTCACTTACGACGTTATAAACGGCGGAACGCTTACTATGACGGAAATTATCCCCGTTATATTTGATGCTAACGGTGGTAAGTTTGCTTCTATTACAGACGAAAGTGCAGAGCAAAAGATTGTAAAAGAAGTTGATTACAACGGCACTTTAACCGAAGCGGTTGAAGAACCTAAGAAGGAACTTGAAACTTTTAAAGGTTGGTCATTGACAAAGGGTGGAGCTATTGCTACTGATGCTGATTTTGCAAACATCACAGAAGCAAAGACTTTCTATGCAATTTGGGACAACAACGACATCACAGCAAAAGAAATAGTAGTTGGAGAGTCATTTAAAATAAATCCGAATGGTACAGGCTATACAAATGACTTGGGCCCTTCATATGATGATTTAAGAAAACAAGTACAAGTCAAAGACGATAAAGGAAATCTTGTGCCGTTACCGAAGGATGCAGAATTCCACATATTGGATGGAAATGGTTATTATAATTCAAATTCTGACGAATTCAAACAATATATGTATGGAAAAGTACAAGAAAAAGATGACGGGAAAACGAGCAGAACAGAAACTGTTACAGCAGAAGTTATATACACAAACGGTACAAAACAAAAAGTAGAAATTCCTATCAAAGTTATTAAAAACATCTACGAAGGAACTAGTACAGGTGGAAAACCTGACTATGTACCGGACAATTATGTAAAGGTAACTGTCGACCCAACAGATAAGGCGACAAATCCGCAAAAGACTTACTACTATGTAAATCCTAATAATAATCCTAAGGTTCAAGTTTTAATACCCGTGAGTGACCCAATAGGTAAAGACGATAACGTCTTTACTAAGTGGACTAAGAAGGCGGACAGCGCAAGTGGCGACGGTAGCTACTATGACATTAATACCAGAGATCATTTTAGTGGAGCAACTACGATAACAGCCCAATATGAATCCGATGTAATTCCACAAGAAGGGGATACAAAACCTGAAGGAGTGCCGGGTAATTTTGTAAAAGTTACTTTCGTACCAACAGATAATGGTACTATGGAAGGTGCTAAGATTTTCTGGGTTAATCCTACTAAGGAAGTAACCATCCCTGTAAATAATCCTGTAGGAAAAACGTACTACACATTCAAAGAGTGGAAGATTGGCGATGTTACTACAGGAGAAACTTATACAGTAGGAATGCCAAAACAATTTACTGATAAAAATGGAACTATAATCACAGCAACTTACACAGAATCCAAAAATATTATTCCTTACAATCCGAAGGAACCTATTACCAGACCTGAGGGATATGTAAGAATAACCTTTGCAACAGAAAAGGGCTTGGAATTAACTGAGCAAAAAGCATACTATGTAAAGAAAAATGCAAAAGATGCTGCTGGCAATCCAATTACACTTGGCAATGCTGAACTTGTAAAACCGGCATACAAAGAAGAAACAGGTTATAAGTTTGATAAGTGGGATAAAAAAGATGACCTTGTAATTGAAGCTGCTGACATTGTAGTAACAGCAAAGGCAACAACTTTAGACGATGTTGTACCGAAGGACAAGCCACAAGGCGGAGAAAATGACAAACCGGCCGGTTACATCTCAGTAACATTTAAGACAACAGACAAGGCCGGAAGTATAGAAAAAGTTGTATATATTAATCCAAATAAAGCTGTTGCATTAGAAGGTCAAGCACCTGAAGTAAATCCAATTACAGGATATGAATTCGCTGATTGGGATAGACCTATTAAAGAAAAAATTCAATATAAGGACAATGACGAAATTACAGCACAATTTAACAAAATTGGTGATGTAGTTCCGGGAGATAAGGCTCAACCGGCAGGTTACGTTAAAGTAATATTTGATAAGGGCGAGCACGGAGAATTATCAGGCACAACAAGTTACTGGGTAAAACCGGAAGTCGAAGTAACTGTTGAAGCACCAAGTGTAAAAGCTAATACCGGTTATAAGTTTACAAAATGGGATAAAGAAACAACATTAACTGCTAAGACGACAGACACAGAAATTAAAATTACTGCAGAATATGAAAAGCTTGATGATATTATCCCGTCAACAAATGATGAAGGAAAACCAAATGCTAAGCCTGAAGGTTATGTAACTGTAACTTTTGACAAGGGCGAACATGGAACACTAAGTGGACAAACTGTTTACTATGTAAATCCTGAAGCAGATCCGGTTAAAACTTTAGCCGAAATTACAAAACCGACAGTAGAAGCTGAAACAGGATATAAGTTCACTTCCTGGAATTTTGCTGATACAGAAGAAATAACAAGTGATATTACAGTTATTGCACAATATGATCCAATTGATGATGTAATTCCTAAGGATAATCCACAAGGTGGAGAAAATGAAAAACCGGAAGGCTATATCACAGTAACATTTGATAAGGGCGAACATGGCGAATTAGAAGGAAATACAACCTTCTACATCAATCCGAACAAGGCAGTTGTACTGGAAGGCAAAGCACCAACTGTAAAACCAAATACCGGATATGACTTTGCTGACTGGGATACGCAAATTGTTAAGAGGATTCAATACAGTGATGGAGATACAATTAAAGCTCTTTATAATGAAAAAGAAGATGTAATCCCTCAAGAAAATCCAGACGGCTCAGATAAACCTGCAGGCTATGTAACGGTAACCTTTGATAAAGGCGACCACGGTGAATTAAGTGGAAAAACAGTTTACTATGTAAATCCGAATAAACAGGTAACAGTACCTGCTCCGACAGTTACAGCGAATACTGGATTTGAATTTGACAAATGGGATAAAGAATTAACTCAAAAGTTCACTGACAATACAACAATCAAAGCAGAATATAAAGAGTTAGGCGACATCATCCCACAAGAAAAGAAAGACGGTTCAGACAAGCCTAAGGGATATGTAACTGTTAAGTTTGAAGCTGTTAACGGAACTTTAAGTGGCACAACAGTTTACTATGTAAATCCGAATAAGGAAGTTGACCTTACAAACACTGCCAATGCTATAACGAAAAGACCAAATGTAGGATACAAAGCAGAAGGCGGTACATGGGACAAAGAACTAAAGGCTACATTTAAAGAAGGGGATGTTTTAAAATTTACTTTCAACAAAGTAGATGATGTAGTTGAAATTATAGGCGGAAACCCAAGACCTGAAGGCTATGTAAGAGTTGACGTTATACCGACATACTTTGCAAAGGATCCGACGATTAAATCTTACTGGGTAAACCCGACAAAAGAAGTTACTATTCCTCCAATGGACATTCAACCATTGAATGATAGTGTTAAATTCCTCGGCTGGGACCAACCCTTTACGCAACAATTTAAGTATCACACTAATATAGTTGCCAAGTTTGAAAGAGTTTCAAAACCGACGCCACCTACACCGGGCGGTCCGGGCGGATATTATCCCGGCGGTTATGGATTTATTGTCGGAAAGACAACTGAAAAGATTGTAAAGGTACCTGACAATTCTTATTTAAAAGAAGTATGGTACATGCAAGGTTTTAACGGCGACTTTAGACCTAAGGACGGTTTAACTCGTGCTGAAGCTGCGCAAATTCTTGCCAACGCACTTGTTGAAGACGGCTACAGATACAATCCGAACTTCAAACTTCCTTACAGGGACATTGGAGAAGAGTGGTACACTAAGGCTATCAAGATCGTAACTGAAGCAAGAGTATTTGAAGGTTATGACGACGGTAACTTTAACCCGCAATGGAAGATCACAAGAAATGAATGGATCGCAACTCTTAAGAGATTCCAAGAACTTGGTGATGCGACAGGCAACCACATGAATTTAAATAAGGGACATTGGGCTACAGCTGAAATCGAAGCGGCATACAATGCAGGCTGGTTGAAGATTTACACTGACGGTGTTGCAACTTATGAAGGTGACAAGTTCATCCCGAGACAAGAAGTTGCGGCTGTATCCAACAAGGCTTTCAATAGAGTTTTGGACAAGACTTATATTAGAAAGAACGACAGAAACTTAGTAACCTATAGAGATGTAAGCAAGGACATGTGGGCTTATGACGACATACTTTGTGCAAGCAATACTTTCTTAACTAAGAGAGATATGTACTACGCACAATGGGTTGATAGAGACAACAATATGTTTAATATTTACACTAAAGGCTTTGACATTGTTCAAGCTAAGTTTCAAAGAATTCCGAGATAAAAAATAGAAGGCTTAGGCCTTCTATTTTTTTATGTGTGAAAGTTAGCAATAAACAAAAGGCGCCTATAAGAGAGTTTAATTAAAAAAGCTTTTACAATACAAATAAAAGTCAAAAGCTATAAACTTCACTCGCCCTTAAACAAATCCAATACAATCAAACTAAAAGGCTTTTAAGATGACAAATCTTGGAAGCCGTTTTTTGTATGGAAATATATTTAATTGAACATATTCTTAGAAGGGATAGAGGTTTCTAATCTCGCCTAAATTAATTTATCACAGCCAAATTAAAATAAATGGCGAAGATAATCTCGCCAAGGTTGATTTATCTACGCCATTTGTATAATAATGGCGAGAAAGATGAACTATTGAACGAGCTTTAAAAGAATTAAAAGACAATGGTATGATTAAACAAATCGGCGGCGGGAGATCGACAAAATATATAAGGGCATAAAGCTTTTACAATATAAATAAAAGTCATATGCTTTAAACTTCACTTGCTCTTTAGGGGACACACGCACGTTACGCTTACGCTAACTTGCGCCTGTACCCGACGAAGGAGGGTGAATGTCCCCGATATAATTTAACCGGCTTTTAAGATAACAAATCTTGGGAGCCGTTTTTTTATGTAAATAATTTGAAAGGCATATGTTTTAGTTGACCGACGGTGATATAATACAGATGATAATTAGTATCAATGGGAGGTGTGAAATGTTTAAAAGTATATTTGAAAATTTTAGAAAGCCGAAAGATAATTTTGTCGGCAGATTTATGGTAAAAAGTATGAACAGCGGCCATGAAAAATTGGCGAAGTGGGGAAGGTCTTACATATTAGTTGACAAAGATTATATTGTCTTGGATTTAGGGTGCGGCGGTGGACGTAACATAGAGTATTTTTTAACAAAAGCAAAAAAAGTTTACGGCATTGACCACTCCGAGACGTGTGTAAAAATGGCAAGTGAGTTAAATAAAGAAGCGATAAATTCCGGAAGATGTCAAATATTATTGGGAGATGTAAAGAAACTTCCTTTTGAAGATGAGTCCATAGATGTTGTCACAGCTTTTGAAACTATTTATTTTTGGAACGACATTGAGGAATGCTTTAAAGAAATTTATCGTGTGCTTAAAAAAGGCGGACAGTTTTTAATATGCAATGAAGCATCATCTATGAAAAGAAGAGATGTAAAAAAATTAGCGAATAGTATAGATATGGAAGTATACACACCCGGTGACTTAACAAAAATACTTACGCAATTAGGATTTAAGTGTGAGTATCATTTAGACAGGAAAGAACAAGTCGTATTCATCGCAAGAAAATAAATAGAGGTAATGATAAAAATGCAATATCACAGTTTTTATTTCAATCTGTTTCAGCGTCCTATGAAAAAAGTTTTGTCGGGAAAATATGGAAAGGAATATGCTGAAAAAATAATTAAAAAAAGCAAAAAAATTTATCGAAAACTGGTGGAAGAAGCAGATGACATCGGAAATGACAACCCCATGGCATACAATGAGATGTTTGCCCTTGTCTTTGTTGCCCCGTACATAGCAAGCGAAAAGAATATTCCACCTGAAATAGTGCAGGAAATGATGCGCCGCTCTCTTTATTATGTGAAATGGTATTTTTCATTAATTAATCTCAATACCAAGAGGGGAAAAGAGGCTAATAAAAAAAATATAGTTAAGTATTGTAAATGGTATACAGAGGAAAAAGAAAAGCTCTATCCTACGTCATTTAAAGTTGACTTTGAGGGAGAACCCTATGAGGGTGCTTGTTATTACAGAATTACTCGTTGCCCCATTTGTGCTTACACAAAGAAGCTGGGGGTAGATGAATT
>CABTXP010000037.1 GCA_902488815.1 uncultured Eubacteriales bacterium
CAAGACCTGATGAAGTTAAACAGGAAATTGAAGACATTATAGGCATCGACGCATCACATGCTCCCCTTATCTCCGCAAAAAACGGAATAAACATTGACGAAGTGTTGGATGCAATCGTAAATGAAGTGCCTGCCCCTACAGGAGATGAAAATAAACCTTTAAAGGCTTTGATCTTCGACTCATACTATGATTCATACAAGGGGGTTATCGCCTTTGTAAGAGTTTTTGACGGCGAAGTTAAAAAAGGCGACACTATTAAAATGATGAGTACCGGTTCGGAGTTTGAAGTAGTGGAAGTCGGCGTGAGAACAAACGCCTATGTGCCTTTAAAAAAACTTTCAGCGGGAGACGTAGGATATATCGGCGCAAGTATAAAGGAAGTAAAAGAAGCCAATGTCGGCGATACCATTACCCTTGCAAACAAAATGTGTGCCGAAGCTTTGCCCGGATATAAAAAAGTTTTGCCCATGGTTTACTGCGGCATTTATCCTGCCGAAGGAGAATCATATCAGGAAGTAAGAGAGGCTTTAGAAAAGCTACAAGTAAACGACGCCGCTCTTGCCTTTGAAGCGGAGACCTCAGCTGCACTCGGCTTCGGTTTTCGCTGCGGATTCTTAGGTCTCCTTCACATGGAGATAATACAGGAAAGACTTGAGAGAGAATTCGATCTAAATCTTGTGACGACGGCTCCTTCCGTAATTTATAAAATTTACACAAGTGACGGTAAGATGACTGAAATACAAAATCCCACCAATATGCCTGACCCCACATCCATTGTCAAAATGGAAGAGCCTATAGTTAAGGCGGAGATTATGTGTCCAGCCGACTATATAGGTGCGATTATGGAACTATGTCAGGAAAGGCGCGGCGTGTACAAGGGCCTGGACTACTTGGAAGAGACGAGAGTCCTCATCACATACGAGATGCCTCTTAACGAAGTTATCTATGACTTTTTCGACGCATTAAAGTCAAAGACCAAGGGCTATGCTTCCTACGACTACGAAATAATCGGCTATCAGGAATCTGAACTTGTAAAGCTTGACATACTAATCAACGAAGAATTGGTGGATGCCTTTTCAATTATTGTTCACAAGAGCAATGCCTATGAAAGAGGCAGAAGGATTTGCGAAAGACTTACTACGGTTATACCGAGACATCAATTTGCAATTCCAATTCAAGCGGCAATCGGTAATAAAATTATTGCAAGAGAGACAATCAGAGCACTTAGAAAAGACGTCCTCGCCAAGTGTTACGGCGGAGACATTTCAAGAAAGAGAAAGCTTCTTGAAAAACAAAAAGAAGGTAAAAAGAGAATGCGTTCCATCGGCAACGTAGATGTGCCTCAAGAAGCATTTTTAACAGTGTTGAAATATGATGAAGAAGGATAAAAATTTGGGGATATATTTTCATATCCCCTTTTGTGAACAAAAATGTCTCTACTGTGACTTTACCTCCTTTGTATGTAGTGGAGAAACAATAAGTAAATATATCTCCTGTTTAAACAAAGAAGTTAAGCTTAAACAAAATCTTTGGGAAGAAAGGCCTGTCGATACAATTTTCGTCGGCGGCGGCACTCCTTCAATTTTAAATCCCGATGAAATATATAAGTTGGGAGAAATGATTAAGCATTTTAATCTTTCAAAGGACGTTGAGTTTACCGTGGAGTCCAATCCCAACTCTTTAACTGCCGAGAAACTTAAAGCCTTTAGAGACATAGGCGTCAACAGAGTCTCAACAGGTGTGCAAAGTACAAATGAAAAACTTTTAAAGAGCATAGGCCGGATACACAACTTGGATCAAGTCTATAAAGCTGTAGAAAATATAAAAAGCGCAGGCATAGATAATTTTAATTTAGACTTTATGATGGCGCTTCCCAATGAAAAGTTAAAAGACGTGAAAGAAAATTTAAAACACATAGAGGTTTTAAACCCATCGCACATTTCCTACTACTCTCTCATCATCGAAGAAGGCACTCCCATGGCAAAAATATATAACAGCAACCCTTCTCTCTTCCCCGACGAAGGAGAAGACAGAAAAATGTATCACAACATTGTAAATTCTTTAAAACATATGGGGTATCACCAATACGAAATTTCAAACTTTGCAAAGATAGGCTCAGAGTGCAGACACAATTTAAAGTATTGGACCTTGGAAGACTATTTAGGCTTCGGACTTTCCTCTCACTCCAATATATCAAATGAAAGATTTTGGAATACGAAAAACCTGAACAAGTACTTTGAAATGACAAAGTCCGATGTGCTGCCTGAAGAAGAAAGAGAAGTTTTGACACTTAAAGACAGGATGAACGAATTTACAATTATGGGCCTTAGACTTAATAAAGGCGTGGATGTAAAACTCTTTAAAGAAAAATTTGATACGGACTTTAAAGTTTATTATGAAAATGAAATCCGAGACATGGTAAATGAAAAGCTATGTACTTTTGACGGAGAATATTTAAAGACTACCACCTACGGCAAAGACATTTTAAATGTTGTAGAGCTTACATTTATTAAATAAATCTTGCATTTAATCCCCTATGATGGTATTATATAACGAGTTCAGAAAAAAATATCGGAGGTGAAACAATTGGCAAATATTAAATCAGCTATTAAAAGAATTGAATTAACACAAAAAGCAACACTTCGTAACAAAGTTAAAAAGACTGAAATCAAAAATGCTATTAAAAAATTTGAAAGCGCAGTAAGTGCAGGCTCTAAAGACGAAGCAGCGGAACTTTTAAAAGAAGTAGATAAAAAGTTAAAGAGAGCAGCTAACAAGAACGTAATTCACAAAAACTCAGCATCAAGAAAGCTTTCATCTCTAACTAAGAAACTAAACGCAATGGGTTAATAGAAACTTCAAAAGAAGTTCTATTAACTTTTTTTGTTGCAAATTTTAAGAATAATTGTTTCCATTAAGACCTTCTCATTAACTTGGGAGGTCTTTAATTTTATTTCGCCGTCTAAAAGTTCACTGTAAATATTTGTAAGCTCCTTCGCAGTAAAGTTCTCCGTTCCCCTTTTAAACTTTCCGTATTCAAAATTTCCGATGGAAAGTGTACTCATTACATCTTGAGCACTTTTGTTAACGCCAAGCTTTACTCCCAAGAGCATGTGAAAATTTCTAATTACCATGTTAAGTATTCTATGGACAGGTTCGTTTAAGTTGTAAAGATTTTCAAAGTGAGTTAAAGCTTCATCAGCTTTTCTATTTGTCAGAGAATCTAAAAAGTCGAAGATGCTTAAGTCCGGATTTTCTTTAACTACATAGTCAATGTCCTCTACACTTATTTCTCTTTTGTTTAAAGATATTAATTTATCCAATTCGTTTTTCACGTCAAAGAGTGTGAGGTTTAAATTCTTTGAACCGTAGCCTAACCTGTCTACCAATGTCGCTGTTGCCGAGTTTGAAATATTAATGCCCGCTTTTTTAAAATAGCCGTTAATGTATAGCATTATTTCTCTCGGGTTTAAAGTATTGAATTCCACTAAACGATCTTTTTTCTTAAAATATTTATAAAAAGAAGTGTTTTTATTAACTCCCATTACATCATCTAAAAAAATTAACACAGTGTCGTTGGAAAAATTTTCCAAATGGGCTTCCAAATCTTTTTTAAAATCTATATTTTTTACAAATTCAGCCACATCACTTACAATAATGAGTTTTTTGTCATTCATTACTGGGAGAGTTTCACATGCGCTTACCAAATAGCCCAATTCTAAATTTTTCCCCTGTAAGTTCATAATGTTAAAGTCTTTAAAGTTTTTTATTTTGCCTTTAAGGTAAATAATTCCGTTGTCCATAAGGAGTTTTTCGCTGCCTGAGAACAAATATGGACCTGTTAATTCTTCTCTGTAAATCTGTCTATAATTCATCTTTCCACCTATAGTTAAGTACCAAGTACATTCCCGCCAACGTAAAGATCAGTGCGGCAAGTATGTCGTCTCTGTATTCAAATAAATTTATTTTTTCATCGGGGATTTTCGTTTCCACAGTAAGGTTATCCTTGCTGATTGTGAAGCGTACCTCTCCCCTGTCCTTTGTAATAAAAGTTTTTATATTTCTATTATACAGTCTATTTAAAACTTCTTCATGGGGATGTCCGTAAGTGTTGTTAGTTCCGCAAGATATTACAGCAAATTTCGGATCTACACGGTCCAAAAACTCATCACCTGTGCCGGTGCGACTGCCGTGGTGAGAGACTTTTAATATATCCGCTCTCTCGTCCCAATAATATTTTTCTATATCTTCTTCCCCGTCGCCTGTAAATAAAATTTTCTTGCCGAAAGTGTTAAGCACTAGAACTGTTGAACAGTTGTTTTCACTATTGCCTCCCACACCGTCGTATAGAACTTTAAAACTTCCCAAGGGCGTATCAACCCCATCACCTGTTTCAAGTCCGTAGACTTTGATTTTATGCTTCAACATTTTATTTACAAATTCCTTGTCAGTGGGAGATGTGTTTGTAAATGCAGCGGATATTTTTATGTCCTCCCAAATATCTTCAATTGCTCCCATGTGGTCGGCATCGTAGTGGGAAATAAATATCCCGTCCAACTTGTCAATGCCCCGTGACTTAAGTACGGGGAGAAGATAAATTTTCCCCGGTCTGTAGTCTTCACTGCGAGATCCGCCGGTGTCCACCATGTATGCCTTGTCCCTTAATGTAATAAGGCATCCGTCCCCTTGCCCTACATATAGAAAGGACATGTGTACCTTGTTTCTTTCCACGGCATAGCCGTAAATATTTATTACCATGGCAAAAATTAAAAACAATGCACAGAGTTTATAAAAGACATTGTATCTTTTGTTAAGCCTGACGCCGCCGAAGATAAGTAAAATTGCGATATAATAAAAAATCGTAGATATAATCGACACCCTTGGCACAGTTATTTTAAATAACAAAAAGTCGTTAAAAATATTTAGAACCAAGTTACACAGTTTTAAAATTAAATCCAGGGGCACAAACAAAAGTCTTAATTTTATTCCTACTATTGTAAGCACCGTAAGTATGTAGCCCATTATTATTGCCACGGAATACAAAGGCACCAAAATAATATTTGCCACAATTGACATCAAGTTGTAGTCGTTAAAATATCTTGACTGAATTGGAAAAATAATTAAGTTTATGGCAAGAACCATTATAAAGGTGTTAAATATTTTGCCACCCGAATACCTTCTTTTGAGTATGGGATAGAAATATATAATCGCTCCTGCTCCGATATAGGACAAAATAAATGACACATTAAATATAGCCAAGGGGTTTACTAAAAGAGTTATAAAGGCCGCAGCCAAAATGCCGTCTTTGTCCCTGTACTTTGTCTTTGAAAAGTATGCAATGTTTGCAAAGAGAATCATAAAGCAGGTACGCAAAGCTCCTGCAGGCGCTCCGATTAAAAAAGTATAGACAATGGCAACGACAAAGCCTATAACTCTACCTATGTTTTTGTTAAGCTCAAAAAAAGAAAATATACTTATAATTCCCAAGTATATAAGGCCGATGTGAAAGCCTGACACGGCAAGTATGTGAGCAATGCCTACACTTCTATATATATTTACATCTTCCCCCATGAGTTTTGAATTGCCCAAGATGATAGAGGTCATGACCTTGGCGTTTTTTTCACTGAGGCCGTAGGCAAAGGTCGAGGTAATTTTTTTATTAAAGGCGTTGGCACGATTATAAAAAAAGTTGGGGCCCTTAAGTACTTTCACATGAGAATCTCTCACTTCGTTTAAAATGTTTTGCCCCATGAGATAATTTTTGTAGCTGAAAGTACCGAAGTTCATGGCGCCATTAGGCTCGGTAAAGTTGCCCCTAACTCTTACAACACTTCCCACGGTCGGAGCCTCTTCACTTTTTACAAAGGCTTTTGAGTATACAAATGGTTGAGTTTTGTATTTTAGGACAAAGCCTCTCTCATCGACCTTAACAACTCTTCCATCAACACTATGTGTGCCTGAAAGTTTAAGAGAAGTTCTGAAATTGTAATTAAAAAATCCTAAAATAAATATTAAGGATATAAACAAAGGTAGAAGAGCCTTTTTATTTTTTAAAGATATAATAAAGGCAACGGCTGAAAACAAAGCCGCCAAAATTATATTTTTATAGACAAAAAAGCGTCCGAATAATATCCCCAATATATAAAAAAATACTATGTACATCTTAACCTCAAATTAATTATACATTAGGATTTTAAAATGATAAAATAAAAAGAAAAGAGGTTTTTATGAGTAATTTAGATTTTTTAATTAATCCCTATAAAAAAACCGCCCACATAAAATTTATCCCATGTGAGACAAAGTCCGGGGAAATAAAATACACGGCGGATCAAAATATAGGAGTATATCCAAACGACAGTTTCCCTGAAGATGAAATGTTTTTAAATGACGAGCCCTTAAAATTTTATTTTGACGGCGAAGCAATTATATATGAGAAACCAATAGACGTGTTGGAAGGTCAAGTTAAAATCAATTGGGAAAAGAGACTTAAAAACATGCAAAACTCTCTCGCCCTTTCAATTCTTAAAAAAGTTGTAGCAAAAAATTACAGAGAGGACATTATCTCATCTTCAATAAAGGACAAGAACTACATAGAAATTTCGGCAAAAGACATTGCCTACTCCTACGTTCACGAAGTGGAAGAGTATATGAACTATCTCATTTGCGCAAATTTATTGGTGAACAAATTAAATTTAAGAGAAGGCAGGATGAATTACTTTGCCGAAATAAACGGCCCCGGCAAATTTCAAGTGGCAGGTCCTCTCCTTTCACGCACAGGAGAATTAGGTCTCTTTAAAATTACAAAGGTTTGGAAGAACAACAGCGGCAACATAGTCATGGAATTTATAACAGGCACCGAAGCCCTAAGTGACTACCTGGAAAGATTTGACATAATCGAAAATTTAAAGACCTTGTATGAAGTTAACAGCGCCAAGGACGTCCTATCCGCGTCTAAAAATATTAAGTACCGCTTTGAATCTCTACAAAGAGAGAACAAAAAAATGGAAAAGGAACTTAATTTGGAGACGGTAAACGAACTTACAAAGAAGGCCTTTAAGTTTAACGACTACAATATTATTTACAAAATAATAAACTCGCCTAATTTTAAAGAACTTAAATTCACTTCTCAAAAGATAATGAACATGGAAGACTATATCCAAGTATACGGCATGCCCAACGGTCCTACTTCGTCCTTCTTAATAGTTAGAAGTAAGAACATGAACTTTTTAAATCTGACAGATATTATGAAAGAAGTGTCTAAGAAGTACAAAGTTGAAGGGTCGGGAAATATAATGCAAGTCCAAGGTAATGTGCCCACCATGACACTAGTTAAGACCTTGGAAGCATTTATCGCCATGATTAAAGAAGAAATAACAAAACAAAATAAGAACTGATAAGCATAAAAAAGTCTGAAGCATTGCCTCAGACTTTTATTTTAAATTAATATCTTTCGTTAATGTAATCGGAGATTAAAGAATTTCTAAGATTTTCTGAAAAAATTCCGTTGTCTCTGATTATTTTTAAAAGCCACGGTGCCTTTGAATGGAGTATGGCTTCTTTTTTGTCATTTAAAACTATTTCATACAACTTGTTCTTTAACTTTTCCGACTCCATTTTAATAAAGTAGGCTTCACAATTTTGAAACTCCTGCAAGTTTAAAATTTGAAGAGTTGCCTGATCCTTTTCATTGTAGTACTTGTTACTCAAATTTAAATAGTCATTGTATGTACGTCTCAAACTCTTGTCAAAACGAATTTCCTTGGCAAGCATGCGATAGTACTTGGCAAGACCGTTGTAATATTGGTAGTTGTACATTCCCTTCTCGTAACTGTCTACTTTTAAAAAAGGACGAGAGTTTGGCGTATTAAAATAATTAAAGTTACGCTCGATAAACTCTCTCTTTGTTATGTCCTTGTTGTTGTATTGCATGATTAGATAGGATCTGTGTTCAAAAAAATCTTCAAACAGACCTCGTCTAACAGGTAGTTTCAATATAATCCCTACTATCTAAGCTGTGCCGCAATTTGTAAAACTACGGGAATAGCCATAACCGCCACAAGTATAACGGCAATTATTCTCGCCATCAATTTTCGGTTCATTGCGGTTTAACTTCCAAGCAGTTCTTTTGGAATTCTTCAGGAATTTCTTCCATTACATAGTCAACGTTGATAAAGATTTCTCTTCCTTCTACATCTTTAATCTTGCTTAATTTGTTAAATAGGAATTCCAACTCTTCAATGTTAAGCTTAACAACTTTATAAACGCCGTCTACATATATTTTTTGAAGGTCATAGTCCATTGCCATTAAGCCGCAAAGGAATCCGTAAAATGATTCAATGTTTTGAAGTCTGAAATCATCAGCATTAATTAATCTCACATTGTAATCAAGTGAAAAGATATGGTCATCATCAACTTCTACAAATGCAATATTACCGTTCCCGTCTTTAATGTCATTGTTAGCTTGGTCAATAAGCCACTTAGTCTTTCCTGCTCCCTTTGCTCCTAAAATAAATTTAACCATTTCAATCATCCTTTCACATTTTGACCTTGAAAATATCCCAGGTCATTCATTGTATTAACTATATCATCTCTAATTTTCCACCAACTCCTGTTGTGGTTTACAACAATTGTATCCTCTTGCGGTGCACGACCGACAATTCTTTGAATCACAGTCTCGGAGTCTAAATTTTGTAAAAATAAAATCACTCTCTCCTTATACTCGTCTAAAGAAAGTAATTTTATCTCACCCTCTAAGTACATTTTACCAAGTACCGTGTTTTTTACAATATATAGAGAATGAATTTTAACTTCCTCTACAGAAAGTGCATTTAAAATCTTTGCACATTCCACTACATCGTAACGGTCGTCCCAGGGAAGATCTAAAATCACGTGAGCGCAAACTCTAATGTTTCTTTCCCTACACCTGTTGGCAACGTCTATAAAGTCTGCCAAGTCGTGCCCTCTGTTTAAAATCTTCAAAGTCTTGTAGTTGACAGTTTGAAGTCCTATCTCCAAGGTCACAAAGTAATCTCTTTGGAGTTCTTCAATGTAATTTAGATACTCATTGCTTAAAGCATCAGGCCTTGTGGAAAAAGAAAAACCTACTACTCCTTCAATCTTAGCTTCTTCTACATATTGTTTAAATACATCCAAATCACAGTATGTGCTGGTGTAGTTTTGGAAATAGGCAATAAACTTGTGAGCCTTGTATCTCTCTTCAGCCTTTTCTTTTGCAGATAAAAGTTGTGTCTTGATACTTCCCGGCACATTTTCAAATGAGCCTCCGCCTTCGCCGCAAAATATACATCCTCCGACACCTTTGGTGCCGTCTCTGTTGGGACAGGTGCCCTTTAAATTAACGGGGAGTTTGTAAACTTTTTCTCCGAACCATTCTTTTAAAAATTCGGAGTAAAGTCTATAGGGTGTCATTCTTCTTCGTCTTCCATGTCCATTAATCTTGTAAATTCTGCAGCAACTTTGTCAAATTCAGCTTCGTCTTCAATTACTTGAAGATCCACGTTTTCGTCGTCGATTTCAGTGTATTGGTAGATGAAAGCATCAACTCCGTCTTCTTCGTGTACAGGTACAAGGGCAATGTAGTCTTTGTCGTCCAGGTCAAAAACTCCAAGCACAGCGCATTCCATTTCTTTGCCGTCATCAAGGGTAATAACCATTACATCATACTCTTCTTCAAATTCTTCGTCGTGATCGTGACCGCATCCGCAGTCTTTAATTTCTTTTTCTGTCATTTTACTCTCCTCTTATATTCTTTTAAAATTTCTATTAAATATTCGTACGTTCTCTTTGTGGAGGAAATACTTACTTTTTCCCCCGGTGTGTGCAAGTGATAAATATCAGGGCCCATTGAAATTACATTTTCAAGTTTCAGCCTGTCGTTTAACACCGCCGGCTCAAGACCTGCGTGTATTACCGTTAGGACCAAGTCTTCGCCATATAATTTTTTGTAGACGTCCTTTGCAATTTCGTTCATTTTGGAATGGTGATCGAATTCCCATGCAGGGTATCCGAATTCCTCTTCATAGGTGCCGTGGGTCAGCCTTGCCAAAATTTTAATTTTTTCAGCCAAATTTTCAAGCTTAGACATCTTCGAGCTTCTGATAGATGAATGAATTATTATTTCATCTTCAGTTGAATCAATTACCGCCAAGTTGGAAGAAGTCTCTACAAGAGCTTGTTCCATTTGAGAAAGAGTGTTTACTCCGTTTGGGACTAAATTTAAAAAGTCCAAAATATTTTCAGCAACATCTTTACTCAAAGCCTTGTCTGAACTTTCGGCATTTTCCAAATTTACCCTCACATCAGGATCGGAAATGCTAAGTTCTTTTACAAAGTCTCCATTTAATCTTACGATCAAATTTTGAGCCAAGATTCTCTTGTCTTCCGGCACTGCAATTTTTGCAACTACATTACGAGGGATGGCATTTGTCCTAGAGCCTCCGTAAATGTCAATTAGCTTAAAGTCAAACTCTTCATTAAACTTGTAAAGGGTTCTTGCCAAAATTAAATTGGCGTTGCCTAAATTCAAGTGAATATCTTCGCCTGAGTGGCCGCCCTTGAGGCCCGATACTATTACATAGTAGTAAATATATGAGTCATTTAAATCTTGATAAGTCTTTTTAAATTTTACTTCAACTCTCTTTGAGCCTGCACAACCGCCGAAGACCGTGCCTTCACTTGCCGAGTCCAAGTTAATCATAGTAGTCCCCGTTATGTTTTTCGGATCTACATTAAAAGCTCCCGTCATTCCCGACTCTTCGTTTACAGTAAAGAGAGCTTCAATATTTGCAGGATTGTCCTTGTCCACCAATGCGGCAAGAGCCAATGCAACTCCGATGCCGTTGTCAGCACCCAAGGTGGTGTTGTGTGAAATTAAATAGTCTCCTTCTTCAACGAAAGGTATGGGGTCTTTGTCAAAATCAATTTCAAAGTCCTTTGTCTTCTCACATACCATATCCATATGGCCTTGTAATATAACCGGCTTGGAATTGTCTTTAATTGACTTTACAATTACATTGCCCGCTTGGTCGACGACATAATCTAAGTTGTGTTTCTTTGCAAATTCTATTATAAACTCTCTTACCTTCTCTTCCTTTTTGGAAGGTCTGGGTACTTTAGTAAGTTCCTTAAATATTTTCAGCACATTGTTTTCGTTCACTGAAAAATTTTCCAAACTAATCACTTCCTCATCTTAATTATACTAATGAAAATGTCCTTTTACAATTTTATATGACAATAGCCGTCGGGATTTTTTCTCAAATATTTTTGATGATATTCTTCAGCGACGTAAAAATTCCTAAGCTTGTGTACTTCCGTCACTATTGGTCTTTCGTAATTATTCTGAATTTTTGCCACAAAGTCTTTAATAGGCTTTTCAAATTCATCATCTTCAAAATAAATTCCGGTCCTGTACTGTGTCCCGATGTCCGCACCTTGCCTGTTTAACAAAGTGGGGTCTATAACTTTAAAAAATTTTTCCAAAAGAGTTTCAAGACTTACAACATCCTCGTTGTACTGAACCTTTACACACTCGGCCGCATCTGTAAAGCCTTGTGACACTTCCCTATAGCCCGGGTTTTCAACTATGGAGTTGGCATATCCCGCGCAAGTTGAAGTCACACCTTCAATGCGCGAAAAATATTCTTCCACTCCCCAGAAGCATCCCCCGGCAAAATATATTACTTTCATTTTTTTATTTCCGCC
>CABTXP010000038.1 GCA_902488815.1 uncultured Eubacteriales bacterium
AATTAAAAACGCAATTTACAAGGCGAAGGAAGAGTCCGGCGCCGATGTAATTATTACGGAAATAGGCGGCACTGTAGGTGATATTGAATCCCTGCCTTTCTTGGAAGCTATTAGACAAATTCACGCGGAAAACAACACCGACGACGTGCTCTTTGTCCACACGGTGCTCATACCTCAAATCCCGGGCTCTGGAGAATTAAAGACAAAGCCTACACAACACTCATATAAAGAACTGATGAGTAACGGCATTAAGCCCGACGTAATTATTATAAGAAGTGACGGCAAGCTCACTCCTTCGGCAAGGGCAAAAATTTCACTGTTTTGTGACGTGCCCAAGGATGCAATTGTAGAGTCTGAAAATGTAGATTTGATTTACGAAGTGCCACTTGTATTTAAAAGACAGGGCCTTGACGAATTTATATTAAAGTCCCTTTCCCTTGGCAAAAAAGAATTAAAAACTCACGCATGGGAAGAAATGTGCAATAGATTTAAAGAAGCGAAGGAAGAAGTTGAAATTGCATTGGTAGGCAAGTATGTACAACTTCACGACGCATACCTTTCCGTATCCCTTGCCTTAATAGATGCGGGATATGAAAACGGCGCCGTTGTAAAGATAAGATGGATTAACTCTGAAGAAATTACAAGAGACAATGTGGCTGAAAAGTTAAAGGGCATAAACGGAATTATTATCCCCGGAGGCTTTGGCGGCAGAGGCACGGAAGGCATGATTGAAACTTCAAAGTATGCAAGGGAAAATGACATCCCTTACTTCGGCATATGCTATGGCTTGCAAATTGCCGCAATAGACATTGCAAGAAATGTTTTGGGCTACACCACTGCAAGCTCGACTGAAATCGATCCTCAGACACCTTTCCCCATTATCGACCTTTTGGAAAATCAAGTCCATGTGGAAAACTTGGGTGGCACTTTAAGGCTTGGCAACTATCCCTGCACTTTAAGTGAAAATTCTCTTGCCAAGAAACTTTACGGCGAAGACAAAATTCTTGAAAGACATAGACACAGATACGAGTTTAACAACAAGTACAGAGGAGAGTTCAGAAAGGCCGGCGTAGAATTTTCAGGCATTAACGAAGACTTGGACCTGGTAGAAATTTTAGAACTGCCGAAGAACAAATTCTTCTTAGGCTGCCAATTCCATCCCGAATTTAAATCGCGCCCCAACCATGTGCATCCATTGTTTAAAGGATTTATAAAAGCGGCACTTGAAAATAAATAAAATTAAAGGAAGTTCTCACGAGCTTCCTTTTTTGATGCAATAAAAAAGACACTCACATGGAGTGTCTTCTCTTTACATTTTTTCCGCAACCATATTTGTAATGTCAAGTACTCTCTTTGAATATCCCCATTCATTGTCATACCATGCCACTACTTTCATAAGGCCGTCCATTTCCTTTGTAAGAAGAGAGTCAAAGACTGATGAATTGTCTTCTTTAACTACGTCCGTACTTACAATTGGATCTTCCGAATATTTTAAAATATTTTTAAGTTCTCCTTCCGAAGCTTTTTTAATTGCAGCATTTACTTCTTCAACTGTTGCCTTCTTTTCAAATTCGCAGGTAAGGTCCACAATACTTCCCGTAATTACAGGAACTCTTAAAGCAAAACCTGTAAGCTTACCTTTTACTTCCGGCACTACAAGGCCTACGGCTTCAGCGGCACCCGTTGATGTAGGCACTATGTTTACAGCTGCGGCTCTCGCCCTTCTGTAGTCCTTCTTGTGATAAGAGTCGTGAATGTTTTGGTCGTTGGTGTAGGCATGAACTGTAGTCATGAAACCTCTTTTGATTTTAAAGTTGTCGTTTAAAACTTTTACCACCGGTGCAAGACAGTTTGTGGTGCAGGATGCGTTGGAAATTATGTCGTGCTTAGTGCTGTCGTAATCCTTGTCATTAACTCCCATTACTATTGTCACATCTGCGCCCTTTGCAGGAGCTGTAATGACAACTTTTTTCGCTCCCGACTGTAAGTGAAGGCTTGCCTTTTCCTTCGTTCTGAAAACTCCTGTAGAATCTATTACTATGTCTACTCCTCTTTTGCCCCAGTCAATCTTTAGAGGATCTCCTTCGGAAATCATTTCAATTTTCTTGCCGTCTATAATGATGTGGTTCTCATCATAGGATACTTCTCCCGGGTATCTGCCGTATATTGAATCGTATTTAAACAAATGGGCGAAAAAATCCACCTTGTCCTTTGCATTTATATCTACAAGGGCAACAATTTCAAATTTGTCATTTTTATTTAAAAGATGTTCTCTCAATACATCTCTTCCGATTCTGCCGAAACCCATTATTGCAACTTTTTTCATTTTTACCTCCTTGGTACCCGATAGGTCTAATCTGTTCCCATTTATTTTATCAATAAATCTATCTTTATACAATATACCCGCCTTATAATTTTTACCACAAAAAAAGTGAGGTGTGCCCTCACTGTTTTTCTACCGTGCCCGACTTTGCATTTATTAAAATCATATCTCCGGTCTTTAATTTATTACATATGTCTTTCGCTCCCACTATTGTAGGAAGTCCCAAGTTAAGTCCCACAATTGCGCCGTGAGATGTAAAGCCGGCTTCTTCCACTACGAGGCCCGCAGCCTTTTCAATATAGACAATCATGTCCTTGTCCGTGTAGGGACTTACCAATATGTCCCCTTCTCTAAATTCATTAAAGTCGCATCCTTCTTCTACTACAAAAGCTCTGCCTGTGACAGATTTTTCTCCGATGCCTGTGCCGCGAACCAATAGCTCGCCAACTGTTTGAACTTTAATTAAGTTGGTGCTTCCTGCAAGTCCTACAGGTACTCCCGCAGTAAGTACCACCGTGTCGGAACTCTTTACATAGCCGTGGGCTTTTGAAATTTCCACCGCATTTGCAATGACTTCGTCTGTGGAAAATATTTTTTCAGATAGGAGCGCCTCAACTCCCCAGGTGAGGGAAAGTTGTCTTCTCACTTTCTCATCTGTCGTCACGGCAATGATTTGATTCTTGGGTCGAAACTTTGCAATTGCTCTTGACGTTCCCCCGCTTGTCGTTGCAGTTATAATTGCATCGGCATTAATGTCCGCCGCAATTTGGCAGGTGCTTTTGCCGATGGAGTTTGTAATGTTTCTGTCGTTCATTAAAATTTTTTCACGCAAAAGCTCGTCGTAATCTATGGACTCTTCCATTGCCCTTGCAATTTTTGCCATGGTCTTTACGGCTTCCACAGGATATGCCCCGGAGGCGGTCTCTCCCGATAACATTATGGCATCTGAGCCGTCAAGGACAGCATTTGCCACGTCATTTGCTTCCGCTCTGGTAGGCCTCGGATTTCTGATCATACTGTCAAGCATTTGAGTTGCCGTAATGACGGGCTTGCCCTTTAAGTTACATTTCTTAATTATTTCTTTTTGAATAATCGGGACTTCTTCCGTGGGAATTTCAACTCCCAAATCTCCCCTGGCAACCATTATGCCGTCCGAGACTTCAATTATGTCATCAATATTTTCCAATCCTTCTTTGTTTTCAATTTTGGAAATTATTTGAATGTTGTACATGCCTTCCGACTCAAGGACACTTCTGATGTTAAGGACGTCTTCCTTGGTGCGGACAAAGGACGCCGCCACAAAGTCTATGTCTTCCTTGACGCCGAATTTTAAATCTGCAACGTCTTTTTCCGTAAGTGATGGAAGTCTCAGCTTGACATTGGGGACGTTGACGCCCTTCTTCGACTTAATAAATCCGCCGTTTACGACCTTGGTGTGAATTTCATCTCCCGTGACACTCTCCACTTTAAGTTCAATTAAGCCGTCATCTATTAAAATACTGTCTCCCTTTTTTATGTCCTTGGGCAGTTCCTTGTAAGTAATGGAGGCGATTTTTTCGTCGCCTGTAATATCCTCGGTAGTTAAAATATATTCATCATCTACATTTAAGTAGGGCTCCATGTCGTCTTTTAAATTGCCTAAGCGAATTTCCGGCCCCTTTGTGTCAAACATTATTGCCACAGGTCTTTGTAATTTTTCTCTTACTTTTTTTATTCTATCTATTTTTATTTTGTGCTCAGGTATACTTCCGTGAGAAAAGTTAAGTCTTGCAACGGACATTCCCTCGTTAACGAGTTGTTCCAAAACCTCTTCACTTTCACTTGAAGGTCCTATTGTGCAAACTATTTTTGTTCTCATATTCACCTCAAATTGAAACTAATTTTAAAATTTCGTAAAGCTTTTCGTTAAATGTATTTTCCACAGCGATGGCTTTACCAAGTTCCATTTTTCTAATCTTATTGCCCACATAGCCAAGAGCCACACCTGTTTCTCCTTTTAAAAACAAATCTACGGCAATTTTTCCCATGGCAGTTGCCAAAATTCTGTCTACTACTGTAGGCTCTCCACCTCTTTGAAGGTAGCCCAAGATTGTAACTCTCGTATCTACACCTGTCATCTCTGTAAGCTTCTTTGCAGCTTCATAGGGATCCATTGTCCCTTCAGCAAGGACAATAATGTGGTGTCTCTTCCCTCTGTTTTTGCCGGCAATAACTTTCTCCGCAATTTCTTCCAAAGGCACGTCCTTCTCGGGGATAATAATATTTTCAGCTCCACCTGCCACCCCTGCATAGAGGGCAATGTCGCCGCAGTGTCTGCCCATTACTTCAACTACATTTGCTCTTCCGTGAGCCTCGGTTGTATCTCTAATGTTTCCTATGGCATTTGTCACGGTTGTAAGTGCCGTGAAAAATCCTATAGTGTAGTCCGTATATCCAAGGTCGTTGTCAATGGTACAAGGTATGCAGATTACATTTATGCCCTTTTCTTTAAGGGCATTTGCTCCCTTGAAAGTTCCTTCGCCCCCTAAGATAAATATACAGTCGAAGTTAAAGACGGAAATTACATTTAAAGCTTTTTTAAAGCCTTCATCAGTTTTAAATTCCGAACTTCTGCTTGTGCCTAAGAAGGTGCCTCCTCTGTGAATAATATCCGCAACGGATGTTATATCCATTTTAAAAACTTCCCCGTCTATTAAACCTTGGAAGCCGTTTCTCACACCGTAGACTTCAATGTCGTGGTAAATTGCGCTTCTGCAAATCGCTCTTATGCCTGCGTTCATCCCCGGCGCATCTCCGCCGCTTGTGAGTATTGCAATTTTTTTCATAATAACCTCACTTTAAAACTATATTCTCTCCGCCTACTTGAAACTTTTCTATAATGGCGGACTTAATGCCTAAAATTTTACTTTCGTCCACGTTTAAATCCTCCGAAGCCCTTAAAGACTTTTTGGATTTTTCAAAATAAATTATTAAGGGAGTGGTGCCCCTGTATATATTTAAAATTTTCTTAAGCTCTGCAAGTTCTTGTTCCTCATCATCCCCCGGCAGCTTTACAAATAGTTTTGCCGTGGAAAAATTCTCAAGGTCGTATATTGCCGACACTAAAATTTTCGGCTCTTCCACATCGGATCTTGATATGTCTCCTGCGATTAAAACACTCTTCCCCTCTTCAATAAGGTCTCTGTATCTGTTGTATACATTGGGGAAAATTACAAGTTCAATTGTGCCGTAAAAGTCTTCCAAAGTTGCAAAGGCCATTATCTGATTGTTCTTTGTGACAAAGTTTCTCTTTGTCGTAATAATGCCGCCGATTTTCAAATTGACTTCACGCAAATTTCCCTCTTCATATTTTTCAAAGATTTGTGCCGTGTTTTCCGTGGAATTATTTTCAATTATCTCCCTGTAGGGATCAAGGGGATGGCCTGAAATGTAAATGCCTAAAAATTCCTTTTCCATCTCTAATTTAATCTTTTGAGAATAGTCTCTTAAACTTGGAAGTGTAAATATCTCTTCGTAGTTGTCGAAGAGGGAGAACTGTCCCTTGACATTGTTCTTCACGCCGTTTAAGGCATTGGAGATAAACTGCTCATACACCGCCATGTGCTGCGGCCTTTTGCCCCCTAAGGAGTCTGTGGCTCCGCACTTTATTAAACATTCAACTGCTCTTTTGTTAATAGCTTGACTGTTTTCCTTTGCCATTTTTTCAATCATGTCTTGAAGAGATGTGAACTTTCCTTTTTCCCTTGCCTTTATTAAAGTTTCGATAAAGTTTTTACCCACATTTTTTACGGCCTTTAAGCCGAAGCGAATGCCTTGGTCTTCTACGGAAAATTCTCCCGAACTCATATTTACATCGGGTGGCAAAATCTTTATGCCCAATCTCTTGCACTCTTCTATATAGAGTGACACTTGCCTTGCATCTTGAGAGTAAGTGGAGATTTGCGCCGCCATAAATTCCTTCGGGTAGTAGTACTTTAAGTATGCCGTGCGATATGCAACTATTGCATATGCCACGGAGTGAGATTTGTTAAAGGCGTAGTTTGCAAAGTCAATCATCAAGTCGAAGATTTCATTGGCGCTTTTTTCATCTACGCCGTTTTTTATTGCTCCCGCAACTACTTCACTTCCCTCAGTTGTGCCGTAAATAAAGTTGTGCCTTTCTTCTTCCATGACGTCCATTTTCTTTTTACTCAAGGCACGGCGCACAAGGTCCGCACGACCCAAGGAGTAGCCGCCGATTTTTTGCACGATTTGCATAACCTGTTCCTGGTAGACGATACAGCCGTAGGTGGGCTCAAGTATCTCTTTTAACGCCGAATGAATGTATGAAATTTTACTCCTGTCGTGTTTTGACTCGCAAAACTTTGGAATTTGAGACATAGGTCCCGGTCTGAATAGAGAGTTTGCAGCCACAAGGTCTTCAAAGGCGTCGGGGCGCAATTCCTTTAAGAAGTTGCGCATACCTTGAGATTCAAATTGAAAGACTCCCAAGGTCTCGGCCTTTTCAAACATCTTTAAGACTTTTTTGTCGTTTAAAGGAAGCTTTGAAAAATCTATTTTTACGCCATAGTTCTTTTCAATCATGAGAAGAGCGTCACGAATTACAGTGAGTGTTCTAAGGCCCAAGAAGTCCATTTTAAGAAGGCCAAGCTCTTCTAATTCAATCATGTTAAACTGTGTGGCAATTATGTCCTGGTTTCTCGTAAGAGGCACGTACTCGGTAATGGGATCCTTTGAAATTAAAACTCCCGCAGCGTGAGTGGAGGTATGACGCGGCAGTCCTTCCACTTTAATCGCCGTGTCAATCAGCTTTTTAATCTCCGGGTCCTTGTCGTATTCTTCCTTCAGCGCCGGATTTAAAGTAAGCGCCTTTTCAATGGTCATCTTTAACTCTTGAGGCACAAGCTTTGCAATGTAGTCCACCCTGCCGTAGGAAATGTCCATGGCACGACCCACGTCTCTTATGGCATTACGCGCCGCCATTGTACCGAAGGTCACAATTTGAGCCACACGGTCCTTGCCGTATTTTCCCACCACATAGTCAATTACTTCTTCACGTCTTTCGTAGCAAAAGTCAATGTCAATATCGGGCATTGTAACTCTCTCGGGATTTAAAAATCTTTCAAAGAGAAGATTAAACTCCAAGGGATTTACGTCTGTAATTTGAAGAGCATAGCTTACCAATGACCCTGCCGCCGAACCACGACCCGGTCCCACTTCAATTTTGTTTCTCTTGGCATAGGAAATAAAGTCCCACACAATTAAAAAGTAGTCGGTAAAGCCCATAGAGTTAATAGTATTTAGCTCGTACTCCGCCCTCTTTATTATTTCGTCCGTTACTTTTTCAAACCTTTCCTCAAGGCCTTTAAAGCAAAGGTGGTGTAGATACTCTACATTTGTAAAGCCTTCGGGGAGTTTAAACTCAGGTAGGTGGAGCTTGTGAAATTCAATCTCCACATTACACTTGTTTGCAATTTCAACTGTGTTTAGAAGAGCCTCTTTGTTGTCAACTGCTTCATACATTTCCTCAGGACTCTTTAAATAAAACTCGTCCCCCGGAAACTGCATCCTCTCCTTGTCCTTAATAGTCTTGCCCGTTTGAATGCAAAGGAGTATGTCGTGAGCTTCCGCATCTTCTTTATTTAAATAGTGAACGTCGTTGGTGGCAATGAGCTTGAAGTTTTCTTCTCTTGCCATGGCCTCCAAATTTCTGTTCACTTCAATTTGTTCTCTAATGTTGTGATTTTGAAGTTCCAAATAAAAATCGTCTTTGCCGAAGATGTCTGCGTATCTGTTGGCAGCTTGAAGGGCGCCGTTGTAGTCCCCGTCCAAAAGATATCTTTGGACTTCGCCGCCCAAACATGCGGACATGGCAATTAAGCCCTTAGAGTAGCGCTTCAGCACGTCCATATCCACTCTGGGCTTGTAATAAAATCCGTTGACATAACCTTCAGACACAATCTTCATAAGGTTTTTGTATCCCCCGTTGTTCTTGGCAAGAAGGATTAAGTGAAATCTCCTTTGCTTAGGTTCACGGTCAAAGCGTGAGCCTTCAGCTACATAGACTTCACAGCCCATAATGGGCTTCACGTCATTTGCTATACAATTTTTATAAAATGCAATTGCGCCGAACATATTGCCGTGATCCGTAATGGCAACGGCATTCATCCCAAGTTCCTTAACGCGAAGGGGAAGCTCCGAAATGCGAAGAGACCCGTCTAATAGAGAGTACTCCGTATGTAGATGCAAGTGTACAAAGTCTTTCAAAATATCACTCCAAACTAAATAAATTATAACATAGAGGCAATATGTCTTGATGCAAAGTTTAAAGAGAATATTTTTAACCCAAGGTCCTTTAAAATTTTTGCAAAAAAAAGGGAGCAGTTAGAATCTACTCCCTTTAAATGTTATTAATCTGAAAGATATCTTTTTATTTATTTAAACTCGCTCTGTCAATCGCAAACGTTCAACAACTGGAAGATTAATATCAGTTTTGTATACCAATATAGGAACTATAAGGCAAATTAACAACACCAGTCCAGATGCAAGTATCATCGGGATAAATGGATAAGAAAAAACAGCATAATAGACTACTTTGCTAAATAAAACATATAGTAAGAAGAAGATTGCCGTCCCTATTGTGACTACGAGGGAAAAAGAAATACCCCAGTAGTATAAACCTTCCATAGACAGCATTCGTTTAATTTGTTTCTTTGTCATTCCAACACTTTCAAGAACAGCTAATTCATAACGCCTAGTACTTACGTTAACAACCATTGTATTTACAAAGTTCATAACACCCACCAACATTAAAATTACAGATAACCCTGTTCCTAGAACATTTGCTGTAACTAGATAATCTCGCACTTCTTCTCTACGTTCATAGCGGGATACAATATCAATTTTGGCTTTAGATGAGGTGATTTGCTTTAATTCTTTCAATATACTTTCGTCATTTTGACCATCCGTATCAAAGGCCATGCGAAACACTCTATTTCGTGGAAAAAGTTCTTTTAAGGCTGTTTGGCTAATATATAAATCAGGAGCTGTTCCACGCTCATTTCCTCCTCCAGCACGAAAACCATCATTCAAAAAACCATTCGCCACTACAAAAGAGTGTTGTCCGTTCTGTGTCTGAATAGTTATTTTCTGTCCTGGTTGAATGATGCCTTCTAACGTATTGGAAAGTAACACAACATCTCCTTGCTCAAAGGCATCTATATCAACAGGCGAATTTAAGTTTTCATTGACTTCTTTCAAATATGCATTATCAATTCCAAAAACTCCGCTGAAAAAATTTTGCTGATAATTTTTTAACTTTGAAGAATCGGATAAATCAAGTCCACTTACTCCATCTAACGACATGAGAAAGTCATGAAATACAGCATCATCATATGAAACATCTACTGTTACTTGAGGATAAGACGCATATGTCAACCTCAAATTCTTGATTCCATCAATCTGACTGATCTCTGACACCATTTCATTGGTCATTAAATCTTCATCTTCGTAAATACTATATGTGAGTGCAAAATCACTTACTCCCCATTGCTTAACATAATTCTCTGGACTTAATCCATACAATAATCCCGTGACAACTAGAAACAGGGAAAAACCACAAAACAATGACGTAAAGACGAGAATTGTACTCTTTACATTCCTAAAGACATTGTTCCATGCCATTTTAGATAACTTCATTTTTCCGCCATTTTTGGTGACTGTCTTTGTGCTTTTTACTGTATATCGAAGTGCCGCTATTGGTGAAACGCCCCCAGCAATTTTAGCAGGCTTCATGCTTGCAATCATAGCTGTCAGGAATGTAAATATAGCTGCTCCAATAAAAATAAAAGGCGAAAAAGATATTTTTGTTCCCACATCAGAATTTGTTGAGTACATCATATTCAGGAAATAGGGAACAACACCAAAAGAAACAATCGCACCAAGTAGCAAACCAAGCGGAATACCAATACAGGAAATTTTAATTGTCTGTTTATAGATAATTCTCTTTATTTGCTTTTTAGTAGCTCCAATCGTTTTTAGACGACCATAAAATTGCACATCTTTTATGACAGAGATATAAAGAATATTGTATATTAAAAGATATCCGCTAAATGATATAAAAAATGCTAACATTATTACAGCTAAAATAATTGTCCATCCATTAGCTTGTCCTAATGGGACAATTTCAAATGTTTGACCTGCTGTAAAGTCAATCTCATCGCGTAATCTTTCACAGTTCTTATCAACATCACCATTACCTTGAAAGCTAATCATTGCCGTAGCACTATTATCCAGTGGTTCATTTAAACTGTCTCTAAAAGCATCTGAAACATAAGCATAGCCACGATTATTTGTACGCATTGAAATGTAGTCCGTATAGTAGCCCGACAACAAAAAGGTGTCTGATACATAATCATAGCTATCACCAATTTGATAAGACAGTACTATTTCCATCCCTATTTGTGGATCAGAAATACCCATCTGTTTAAGCGCCCATGTTGGCAGCATAATTTCATTTTTATTTAAAGGGTAATTTCCTACGATATCTGATATGGTCGGTAGACGATGAACCTTCCATTCTGTATCGTTTATCCAAACTATACCTAATTTTGCGTTTTGCAGTTTCTCTGTATCAATACTACCTAAATGTTGCTGTATTCCTACGTCTTGTACAAGATTTGATTTTGAGATTTCTACTAACTGTTCTTCTGTTGCATTTGTGATTCCTACATCTGCAGTAGTCCCCATTAACCGAATTTGCTGCATCTTATATGTTTCAAAATAACTAAATCCAATACTGAATGTCGCAGTTATCATAAATGCAGTCAGAACCAAAGCAATGATTGCAAATAGATTGCGCTGCTGTTCATTATGTAAACTACGCTTAGCAATCTTCTTTTCAATATTGCTGGTATTATTTTCAAAAGGCCAAATCATGCTATACCACCTCCTACTTACTCCACAATTTTTCCATCCTCAATACGAACAATTCGATCTGCAAGACGGGCAATGTCATTATTATGGGTAATCATAACTACAGTTTGACGAAAATCTGCACTGGTACGCTTGATAAGACCTAATACCTCTGCACTTGTCTTACTGTCAAGATTACCAGTAGGTTCGTCGGCAAGCACAATAGCTGGTTTGTTAATCAATGCACGTGCAATAGCTACACGCTGTTGTTGTCCACCTGAAAGATTGTTTGGCATACTTGTCAGTTTATCATTCAATCCCAAAAGATTAACTAGCTCGTTAAAAAACTTCTGATCCACCGTATCCCCGTCAAGCTCTACTGGCAGGACTATATTTTCATAAACATTCAAAAGGGGAACAAGATTATAGTTTTGGAAAATAAAA
>CABTXP010000039.1 GCA_902488815.1 uncultured Eubacteriales bacterium
ACTTACTTCTTAAAGATACTCTGACACCACCTTCAGCTCTTTCTTTTAAAAGAACTGCAACTTCAACTGTATCTGTGTCTCTTAAAAACTCCACAATACCTTCAGAATCATGTTTTTCACAAGAAAAATCCGATATCATTTTGTTTGTAACTCGGCCTATGCAAACTCTGTCATTAAAATAATAATTTGCATTTTCTGCAACATTGATTAAAAGGTCTGTGCGAGACTTGCTTCTATTTTGGAATAGGTTAACGGCAATTTCGTTAATATCTATTCCCTCAGCCATAAGTTTTGATGCTACATAAAATGTGTAGTCAGTCGTGCTGTCATACTTGAAGCTGCCCGTATCACTTGATATTGCTGTAAATAAGCTAGTGGCTATCTCACGATTTAGTTTCAAGTTGCAACTTTCAAAGAATTCAAATAATACTTCCCCTGTTGCTGATCTCCTGCCCACATAGTTTAGCTTTGCAAATTCGGGATTTGTCATGTGGTGATCCAAGTTAACAGTCATCTTTGCTTTTTCAAAAAGCATTTTTGTTCTGCCGATTCTCCCCACATCTCCGCTGTCTAAGACAATTATTAAATCATAGACTTTATCAAAATTTTCAGGCCTTTTTATCTCGCCAATATTAGGAAGAAATTTAAAAGTACTTGGTATTTCATCATCTATAAGAATTTCAGGATCTTTGCCTAAAGTCTTTAACATGGAGTACATAGCAAGTACAGAGCCCAAGTTGTCCCCGTCAGGATTAACATGGGCAGTAATTGCAATTGAATTTGCTTTTAAAATTTCATCTTTAATTTTAGAAAAAGTCTCTAATTTATTCATCTTCGTCTTCAACCGGCTCTTCCTTAGTTTTTATTTCTTCCAATATTTTTTCAAGTCTCAAAGACTCTTCTACAGAATCGTCCAACTCAAAAATAAGTTTCGGCATTATTCTCATCTTTACATTTCTGCCGATTTCCTTTTTTATAAAACCTTCAGCATTTCTGAGGCCTTCCAATGTATCATTTTTTTCATCTTCAGTACCGAATACTGAAACAAATACTTTTGCAAAAGAAAGGTCGTTGGTAACTCTTACTTCCGTAATACTTACCATGTCCGAAATACGAGGATCCTTTATTTTAGTGCGCAGAAGTTGGGAGATAACTCTCTTAATTTCCTCACCTATTTGCGATACTCTTACCTGTTTCATAAATTCACCTATTGTTTCTTAACTTCTTTTAAAATATAGCATTCCATAACGTCGCCGACTCTAAGGTCGTTAAAGCCTTGAATTACAAGTCCGCCTTCATATCCTGTAGCTATTTCTCTTACGTCATCTTTAAATCTTCTAAGTGATTCAACATCACCTTCATGGAGGACAATATCATCACGTAATATTTTAATTTTTGACTTTCTTATAATCTTTCCGTTTATTACATAAATGCCTGCTACAATGTCGTTGTTCGGCAGCTTAAATGTTTGTCTTACTTCACATCTGCCTTGTACTTCTTCAACAATATCAGGTTCAAGCATTCCCTTTACTGCTTGGTCAATGTCGTTTATTATATCGTAAATAACTCTGTAGGTTCTCACATCAACTTCTTCTGTCTTTGAGAAGTCCAAAGCGTTAATGTTCGGCCTTACATTAAATCCGATAACAATTGCATCGGATGCTGAAGCAAGGGTTACGTCACTCTCGTTAATACCGCCGACACCTTGGTGAATTATATTTATTTTAACTTCGTCATTTGAAAGCTTTAATAAAGACTGAGCAAGGGCTTCTACAGAACCTTTAACGTCTGCTTTAAGAATCAGGTTAAGTTCCTTCATTCCTTCTTCTTTAATCTTTTCAAAAAGATTGTCTAAAGAAACTTTTTGACCTTGATTGATTCTTGCATCTCTTATTTGCTCTCTATTCTTTTCCGCAATTGCTCTACCTGTCTTTTCATCTTCAACTGCATAAATTGTATCTCCCGCATTTGGAACAGCATCAAGACCTAAAATTACTGCAGGCATTGATGGTCCGGCTTTTTTTATTGCTCTGTTTTTGTCGTCATTCATTGCACGAATACGACCGCTTGCAAGTCCGGAAACTACAAAGTCGCCAAAGCGTAAAGTTCCTTTTTGAACAAGAATTGTTGCCATTGATCCTTTGCCTTTGTCAAGCCTTGCATCAATTACGGTTCCGATTGCCGGTCTGTTCGGATTAGCCTTTAATTCCTTAACATCTGCCAGAAGTTGAACCATTTCAAGTAAATCATCAATACCTTCTTTAGTCTTTGCTGAAACAGGAACAACTATAGTGTCTCCGCCCCAGTCTTCAGGCATTAAACCGTGTTCAACAAGCTCTTGTTTTACTCTGTCTATATTTGCCGCAGGCTTATCAATTTTATTTATTGCAACAATTATAGGAACATTCGCAGATCTTGCGTGAGATATTGCCTCCAATGTTTGAGGCATAACCCCGTCATCGGCAGCAACAACTAATATTGCAATGTCCGTAATCAAAGTTCCTCTAAGTCTCATTGAAGTAAAGGCTTCGTGTCCCGGTGTGTCCAAGAAAGTAATTATCTTTCCGTTTACACGGACAGTATATGCACCTATGTGTTGTGTAATTCCACCGGCTTCTTGTGCCGTTACATGAGATGATTTAATAACATCAAGTAAGGATGTCTTGCCGTGGTCAACGTGACCCATTACGGTTACAACCGGCGGTCTTGATTTTAAATCTCTTTCATTATCTTCAAAATCTAAACCTATTTCATCTTCAAATGTTATTACATCTTCAGGTTCGCTGATTTCAATTTCAACACCCAATTCATCTGCAAGTAAAAGTGCAGTATCTTCGTCTATCGACTCATTTTGGCTTGCCATCACGCCAAGGCCTATGAGTTTGGTTATAACTTGTGATACAGGAAGCTCAAGAGTCTCTGCAAATTCTTTTATAATAATCGGCGTTACTATCTTAATTGCAGTTTCTTCTTCAACATGTTCTTCCACTTGCTTCTTTACAGGTTTAACTCTCTTTTTAGGTTTTTTCTTTGTTAAATCACGGGGCACATATTCAAAAGATTCGTTATTTCCTTTTTTGCCTCCGTTCTTAGGGCTTGCATTTCCGTCAACGAACTTTTTATCTTTGCCGGACTTTTGTTTTTTGTAAAACTTCTTGGTAGTTCTCTTTTGTTCTTCCATTCTTGAAGGCTTACCTTCTAAGACGTTTACTTCTTTTTCTCTGTCAAATTTTTGCGGTCCTTTTTTGTGAGGCTTTTGACCTTTTTCAAAATTGCCGTCCTTGTTATAGGATTTTTTCTTGCCTCCTTGGCTGTTCCTATCCTTATTTCTATCTTGGTTCTTTTGGTTGTCCTTCACGTAGCTCCTATTTGTGTACTGTTTCTTTTGGTAAGTTTTTCTCTCAGTTGTTTCTTTCTCTTTTGTATTTTCCGTTTTTTTAGTTTCTTTTTTCTCAACAGTGGCAGTTTTATTTCCGGTTCCCTTGTTTAATGATTGCTTAACTTTTGCAACTTCATTTTCGTCAAGACTGGACATGTGATTTGCCACTTTAATATCTATTGAGTTAAGTTTTTCTATTAAATCTTTACTTGTCATGCCAATTTCTTTGGCTAAAACGTGTACTCTTACTTTTGACATATAAGACCTCCTATCAAGGCTTAAGTAAATTGTTAATAGATTCCTCCAAGGTATTCATAATTTCCTTATCTATATTTTGTCGGAAAGCTCTGTTAAGCGCCTTGGATTTTTCTGCTTTTTTTAAACATTCAGAATCATAACAAATATATGCGCCTCTCCCGTTTGCCTTTCCCGTTGCGTCAATAAAGATTTCTCCTTCTTTGTTCTTAACTATTCGTAGAAGATCCTTCTTGGCTTTGTTTTCACCGCAGCCTAAACATTTACGCATGGGAATCTTTCTTTCTTTTTTCATGAATTACTCCTGATCAACACCGTCGTCCTCATCAAATTCGTCTTCATCTTCAGATTCGTAACTCGATTCTTCTCCATGTTCATCTGAATGGTTTTCATCTTCATATACAACTACATATTCGGATTCGTCTAAGTTTTCGTCTCTTAATTCCAAACCGTACTTTTCTTTTAAATCTTCTTCAGAAATATTTTCACTTTCTAAAAATCCGTAAAACTGTTCTTCAGATTTAATATCGATCTTCCAGTTAGTAAGTCGTGCGGCTAATCTGGCGTTTTGTCCTTCCTTGCCTATTGCAAGTGACAGTTGATAATCAGGGACTACCACCAAAGCGCTTTTTTCTTCGTCGTTAACAAAAACTTTTACAACTTTTGAAGGACTAAGTGCATTTCTGATAAACTTTCCGATTTCTTTTTCCCAAATTACAATATCAATCTTTTCTTCGTGCAGCTCATCAACAATTGCTTTAACTCTCGCGCCTTTGTATCCGACACATGCTCCTAATGGATCAACGGCTTCGTCTTTTGAATAAACCGCTATTTTAGTTCTTGAACCCGCTTCTCTTGCTATGGAAAAAATTTCTACTATTCCGCTGTTTATCTCCGGTACTTCCAATTCAAACAATCTCTTGATTAAATTGGGGTGAGATCTTGAAAGAACAATTTGCGGTCCTTTCGGAAGTTTTTTAACTTCAAGTAAGAGCATCTTGTATCTCTCACCTTGTTTATAAACCTCCCCGTTAATTTGTTCCGTTACAGGTAAAATTGCTTCAATTCTTCCCAAGTCTACAAATACATTTCCTCTTGAAATTCTTTGTACTTGTCCTGTTATAATTTCGTTTTCGCGATCTTGAAAGTCGTCAAAAATTATATCTCTTTCAGCATCTTTAATTCTTTGAATCACAACTTGTTTTGCAGTTTGCGCAGCTATCCTTCCGAAATTTTTCGGAGCAAGTTTTTCGTTGTAAACATCTCCCAATTCATATTTAGGATTAATTTTCTTGGCTTCAGTTAGAGATATTTCCAAATTGGGATCTTCAACTTCTTCAACGATGTCTTTGACCGAATAGACGCTTATGTTTCCCGTCACTCTGTCTATTTCAACCAAAACATTTGATGCCGTCTTGAAGTTTTTCTTGTAACTTGATACCAATGCCGACTCCAATGCATCAAAGATTACGTCTTTTGATATCCCCTTTTCCTTTTCTATCTCTTCCAAGGCGTGTATAAATTCCTGATTCATAACAACCTCCTTAAAATTTAATTACTTGTCTCATCATTGAAATGTCCTTTTGTTTGAAGGTCATATCCCCATCTTCCATCTTTATTAATACATTTTCATCATCATAAGATGTTAAAAATCCTTCAAATTGTTTTTTGCCGTCTATAGGTGCGTACAGTTTGACTTCAACTTCTTTACCTAAATTTCTTCTGTAGTCGTCCTTAGTCTTAATAGGTCTGTCAAGTCCCGGTGAGGAAACTTCAAGATAGTAAGGATCTGTTAAATCTTCATCCTTGTCTAAAATTTCATCTATTTTTCTTGAGACTGATTCACAATCATCCAAACCTATGCCGTCTTCTTTGTAAATAAATATTGAAATTAAATTGTGCTTCACTCCCTTTTTAAATTCAACATCTACCAGTTCGTATCCTAAGTCTTGGCAAATTTCAGTTGCAACTTCGGCAACCTTTCCTTTAATATTTTTCATAATTTTGCCTCCTCAATAAAAATGAGTGGGCCTCCCCACTCATAAAACAATTTCTCTTACATGTATTATACTAAAATACTGATGAAATAGCAACTCTATTGAATTAAAAATCAAATAAAGACAGTTGGTTGTCCTCTTGCATATTTTTAAATAAATTATTTTCTCTCATAACTTCAATAATAGATTTTCCGACGCCTGTTCTATTTCTAAAATCTTCAACGGAAATATACTCTCCATTTTTCCTATCTTCTACAATTTTTTCAGCCAATGCATCTCCAAGACCTAATATTGATCTGAAAGGAATTGTTATTCTGTTGTCTTTGCTTATTGAAAAGACTTTTGCTTCTGAGTCGTAGAGATCAATAGGTTCAAATTCAAAACCTCTGCCATACATTTCAAGGACTACTTCCAATACGCCCAAGATATCCTTGTCTTTTTTAGTCTGTTTATCCTTGTTTCTTATTTCTTCCATTCTTTCTTTAACGGCATCCACACCTTTTGAAATTATAGTACCGTCAATGTGCTCCAAGTTAATTGTAAAGAATGTTGCATAAAAAGCTAAAGGATAATACAACTTATAGTAAGCGATTCTAAAGCTCAACATAACGTACGCCACTGCATGGGCTTTGGGGAACATGTACTTGATTTTGTTACAGGAGTCTATATACCATGTCGGCAGTTCAAGACCGGACATTATACCTTCATCTTCAGGTGTAAGTCCCTTACCCTTCCTTACTTTTTCCATTGTCATAAACGCCATTTTGTTCTCTGCACCGGCTCTTATTAGGTAAAGCATTATGTCCTCACGTGTGGATATTACGTCTTTAAGTTCCGCACGACCTTCTTTAACCAAAATTTGCGCATTATTTGTCCATACATTTGTGCCGTGTGACAATCCTGAAATTCTAACTAACTCCGAAAAGTTTTGCGGATTAGTTTCAATTAACATTTGCTTTACAAAATTTGTTCCGAACTCAGGGATACCTAATGTTCCAGTTGAAGTTTGAAGTATTGTGGGATCAATCTTTAACGGATCTGCGGTTCTGAAAAGTTCCATGACGGACAAGTCGCCAAGGTCAATGTTTTTGGATGAAAAATCGCTAAGGTCCTCTAACATTTTAATAATAGTCGGACCGTCGTGGCCCAATAAGTCCAGCTTTAAAATTCTTCCCGATATATGCTCGTAGGCAAAGTGTGTAGTTATAACTCCTGAATCAGCTTTGTCGGCAGGATATTGTATAGGTGTAAAGTCATAGATTTCTTTTTCCTTCGGCACAATCATTACGCCGCCCGGGTGTTGTCCCGAGGTTCTCTTTATACCTTCGCAACAAAGGGCAAGTCTTTCAATTTCCGCCGAATTAATTTGCTGATCTTCAAAGTATTTTTTTACATATCCATATGCGGTTTTCTCCGCACATGTACCTACGGTTCCCGCTCTAAACACATATCCCTTACCAAATAAATCCTCAACGTATTTGTGAACTGTCGGTTGATATTCCCCTGCAAAGTTTAAGTCAATATCAGGTTCCTTATCTCCGTCAAATCCCAAGAATACTTCAAAAGGTATGTTGTGACCGTCTTTTCTCATATGCGTGCCGCATACCGGACAGTCTTTCTCCGGCAAGTCGACTCCTGAACCTATAGTGGGGTCGTCAATAAATTCAGAATGTTTACAATTGGGGCAAACATAGTGTGGCGGTAGAGGATTTACCTCTGTAATATCCGCCATTGTCGCTGCAAAAGAAGAACCTACAGAACCACGAGACCCTACTATATAGCCATCTTCATTTGACTTTTTAACAACTTTATTTGCAATAATATATAGGACTGCATAGCCATTTTTAATAATAGAGTCCAATTCCCTTTTAAGACGTTTGCTTACTATTTCAGGTAGCTCATCTCCGTAAATTCTATGTGCATTGTCGTAGCACATTTGCTTAAGCATTTCTTCACTGCCTTCTATAAAAGGAGGATATGTCCCATCAGGTATTGGTTTAACTTCTTCTATTTCATCTGCTATGAGATTTGAATTAGTAACGACAACTTCATAAGCTTTGTCCTCTCCCATATAGGAAAAGTCATTTAACATTTCTTCTGTGGTTTTATAATAAAGGGATCTGTTTACATTTTTATATCTGTCAAAATTTGATACGTCTCCGTTTAAAATAATTCTCCGTATTAAGTCTTCTGCAGGGTCTAAGTAAAACACATCTCCCGTAGCTACCACAGGTTTATTCAACTTTTTGCCGATGTCGTAAATCTTGTTATTTATTTCTTCAATTTGCGAAATTGAATCTAATCGTTCACTGACTATTAAAATATTAGAGTTTGAAGGCGGTTGTATTTCCAAATAGTCATATAGATTTGCAATTCTTTCAAGTTCTTTTTCTTCTTTTCCGAAGAGAATTCCGTCGAATAAATAAGAGTCGCTGTTGCCGCTGCCGACTATAAGTCCCTCTCTATATTCTTTTAAAAGTGATACAGGTATCTTTGGCACTCTGAAAAAATAATCCATATGAGATTTTGAAACAATTTTATACATGTTTTTTAAACCGATTTGATTCTTTACTAAAATTGTTACAGGGCTTCCGTGTGCCGCGGCTATGTTGCCCTTCGGATATAGTTCATTTATTTCTTTAAAAGTATCAGCGCCTAATTCTTTTGCCATATCCAAAAGCTTTAACAAAACTTCCGCCGTAGCTTCAGCATCATTTACAGCTCTGTGTGCTCTTGTGAGCATTACACCTACGTATTTTGAAATACTTGTGAGTGTATATGACTTTAATGGCGGCAAAACTGTGGGTGCAAGTTTCAATGTATCAAGTACAGGATAATTAAATTTAAGGCCCATTTCGGTCATTTCGCCCCTTATAAAAGCCGTATCAAAATCAGAGTTATGTGCTACAAGTACAAAGCCGTCAATGAAGTCTAAAAATTCAGGCAGCACTTCCTCAATTGTTCTTTCCGTATCAAGCCTTTCATTGGTTATTCCTGTAATTTGTTCAGCGCCTTGCGACATTTTCATTTTCGGATTAACTAAAGTCGAAAACCTGTCTGTTATCTGACCGTCGACAATTTTTACAGCACCTATTTCTACGATTTTATCCTTCATAGGTGAAAGGCCGGTAGTTTCCAAGTCAAAAACAACAAATCTGTTTTCAATTGTGTCTTCGTTAAAATCAGTTATTATTCCACGCTCATCATCTACAAGGTAGCCGTCCAAACCGTAAATTATTCCGACACCGTTGTCTTTTCCTTCTTTTGCCGCAATAGGATAACCCTGCACACTTTCTCTGTCTGTAATGGCAACTTTACTGTGACCGTAATCCTTCGCCCTCTTAATAATGTCTTTAACAGGGCTTACCCCTTCCATAGCACTCATATTAGTGTGAAGGCGCAGCTCAACTCTTTTTTCTTTTGCAGGGTCTGATTTCTTATCTTCTTCCGATTCCTCAATATATGTAGGCACAAAAATATCTTGCCTCATAAAGTTGTCATACTTAATACTTCCTGTGAAAAGAAACGTCTTGCCCTTTTTAATATTTTCAACTACATCAAATTTATCTGTTCTTAAGAACAATTTAACAATTAAAGAGTTGGTTTTATCGTTTACGTAAAGAAGCAATATTTTAAAATTGCCCTTTTCACTCTCAATGTCTTTCTCTTCAATTTTAAAGACTTTACCTTTAATTGTTACCTTGTTTGAATATTCATTTAATTCGCTTATAGCTTTTATTTCACCGATTTTCCCTCGGCCGAATTTAAACTTGCCCTCAGGTTTTTTATCCTTCGGCTTTTCCTTTTGTGTAGGCATGTAGTTTGAGATTTCTTCTTCTTCGTCTTTAATCGTGTCAATTATATTTTGAGCGTTCTCTTCAGCTATTGCGCAAAAATCAAAAGTTATATTTAAATTATTTTTTTCAAGTTCAGCTTCCAATTCTCTCTTCATTTCATCTATGAAATCTTTATTTTCATACACAGATTGTACGCAAAAAATTTCGGCTTGTGACTCTTCAATGACTATGTCACAGCTGTCTATCCAGGATATACATGAAGGATATTTTTTTGCCAAAAATTCTCTGATGTGTTTCTCCACATCAGTAATTTCAGGCATGCTTTCAAAGCCTACCTTGGTCTCAAACTCATCAAAGTAGTCAATACAATTATTCCTTATCAGTTCTTGATTATCTTCTGAAAATTCTCCGCGGTATAAAAATTCAATTATCAAATTATTTTCTGCAACTGAAACTTTTTTCAAAAATAATTCCAAGTCATCTATCGGATCTATATTTAATTTTTTGTAAAATTCATAAATGTCAAACACTATAGATCTTCCATTTCTTTAATCAATTCATTTAACAAATCTTCTTCTTTTACTTTTCTTATTATTTTGCCTTTTTTAAATATTAAGCCTTCTCCATTGCCCCCTGCAATGCCAATGTCAGCCTCTCGCACTTCTCCAGGGCCGTTGACGGGACAGCCCATTATGGCAACCTTTAGGTTCTTGTTCATCGTCTCAAATCTTTTTTGTGCTTCTTCAACAATTTCAAAAAGGTTGACTTTTGTTCTGGCACATGTGGGACATGAGATTAATTCAATCCCGTCAGTTCTTAAGCCTAATGATTTCAAGATTTCTTTGCCTGCTTTTACTTCCATAACAGGATCTTCTGTAAGAGAAACTCTTATTGTATCGCCAATGCCCTCTGAAAGAAGTGTACCTATACCGACCGAGGATTTTATAATACCTTGCATCCCGGGGCCTGCTTCAGTAATCCCGAGATGAAGAGGAATATCTGAAACCTTTGCAAATTTTCTATTTGCATTTAAAGTTAAATTAACATTACTTGCCTTTAATGAAACTTTTATGTCCTTAAAATTCATAGACTCTAGGACATTTATTTCTTCCAAAGCACTTTCTACAATGGAATTTTCATTGACGCCTCCGAATTTATCTAAAATTTCTTGATGGAGGGAGCCGGCATTTACGCCAATGCGAATTGAAATACCTCTTTCTCTGCAGGCATTTGCAACTTCTTCAACTTTCCAACGTGTGCCTATATTTCCCGGGTTAATTCTGAGACCGTCTACACCTTTTTCTATAGCCATAAGCGCCAATCTGTAATCGTACTGTATGTCGGCTATTGTAGGAGTTTTAATCCCTGCTTTTATCTTCGGAATAGCTTCCGCATCTTCTAAATCATTTACAGCAAATCTTATAATGTCCAGTCCGTATTTTTCCATTTCTAAAATTTGTCTTACGGTGCTGTCTACATCCTTTGTTTGCGTATTACACATTGA
>CABTXP010000040.1 GCA_902488815.1 uncultured Eubacteriales bacterium
AAAGCGCCGTCGCCTTCATTGATGCTGTAACTTATGCCGCGCTTGTCCAAAGCGTTTTTAAGCTTTTGTTCAGCCACATTCCAAGTTTCTATATCTCCCATAAAGTCGTCGGGACGTGTTGAAAGTTCAACTGTGTATTTAAATCCGAATGTGGAGTATAGATAGTCCGCCAAGTCAATCATTTTAAATACTTCGTCTTCAATTTGTGAAGGCAGACAGTATACGTGAGCATCGTCTTGCGTAAATGTTCTTACTCTGAATAGTCCGTGAAGTGTACCGGACTTTTCGTGTCTGTGAACTTGTCCGAACTCCGCAAGTCTTATTGGCAGGTCTCTATATGAGTGCATGTTGGAAGCATATACAATAGTTGAGCCGGGGCAGTTCATAGGTTTAATAGCATAGTCCCCTTCGTCAATCTTTGTAAAGTACATGTTTTCCTTATAGTGATCCCAGTGACCTGATTTGTGCCACAACTCCTCGTTTAGAATAAGAGGTGTTCTGATTTCGCCATATCCGTTTTGTTCAAGTACGCTTCTCCACCATCCTTCAAGTTCATTTCTAAGTACCATTCCCTTCGGATGGAAGAACGGGAAGCCGGGACCTTCTTCGTGAATTGAGAAAAGATCCATTTCCTTGCCGATTTTTCTGTGGTCTCTCTTTGCAGCTTCTTCAAGTCTTTCAAGGTATTCGTCCAATTGTTTTTTCTTTTCAAATGAGATGCCGTAAATTCTTTGAAGCATTTTGTTCTTTTCGTCGCCGCGCCAATAAGCACCTGCAATTGAAAGAAGTTTAAAGGCCTTTATGTCCTTTGTGCTGTGAAGGTGAGGTCCGCGACATAGATCTTGGAAGTCGCCCATTTCATAAATAGTAATAAGCTCGTCTTCAGGCAAGTCTTCAATGAGTTCAACTTTATAAGGTTGATTTTTTTCTTTGAAAAACTTTGTAGCTTCATCTCTTTTTATTTCAATACGCTTAAGTTCCAAATTTTCCTTGGCAAGTTTTTTCATTTCTTTTTCAATGTGCTCAAGGTCGTCGGGAGTAAATCTGTGCTCCAAGTCAATGTCATAGTAGAAGCCTGTTTCAATTGAAGGTCCTATTGCAAATTTTGCATCGGGAAAAAGGTTCTTAATTGCATGAGCCATTAAGTGTGAGCTTGTGTGCCAGAAAATTTCCTTGCCTTCTTTGTCTTCAAACTTTACAACTTTAAATTCAGCATCTTCATTTACAACTTCGTCCATTCCCATGGTCTTTCCGTTGACAACGGCGCCTACAGATGCTCTTGCAAGACCTTCTGAAATGTCCGCAGTTATTTCATAGACCGTCTTAGGTCCATCATAAGTTTTAATACTTCCATCAGGTAATTTGATATTCATAATTCCTCCTAAATAAAAAAGCCACTCGTCCGAAAAGGACGAATGACCGTGGTTCCACCTTAATTTAACTCAAAAGCCTTAACGCGGCATACGTTACATAAGTAAAGCTCCGGGGTAGTCTTCATTTAATACTTCCTAAAAATCTCTCAGCTATAGATTTTCTCTCTGTGAGTCCGACAAAAAATTACTCGTCCCTTCAACGCTTAGACTATATTACCACATGTAAAATAAATAGTAAATTAATTTTAATTAAACTAAAGTAAAAGAATACAAATTCCTTTATAAAAAACTGAACATCATTCAATAAATGTGCTATCATTAAATTATTAAAAGATAATAAATTTCGAGGCAAAAAATGAGTAAGACTAAAAGAAATAAAAACAAAAATATTTTCTATTCCATATTGAGTTTTTTTACTATGGTTCTCATATTCTATTTAATTTTCAGAAACAGTTATGAGGAGATTATAGAAAACATTAAGACTTGCAGCAAAAGCTACTTAATTGTAATTTTGACATTGGGAATAATGTTCCAAGTCTTGGAAAGTTTCGTCTGCCTAATGTTGGTCAGAAGAAGAGTTAAAGAATTTACCTTTAAGCAGGCCTTTGAAGTTACTTTCTTGGGAATATTTACAAATGTCGCCACCCTTGCCGTGGGAACTCTCCCTGCGCGAACCACATATCTTCACCATAGAGGTGTAGGAATCGGTGAAGCAATCGGCTTAATGAATATGGAGTATGTATTTCACAAAAGCTCAATACTTCTTTGGAGCGGAGTTTTTTTAATAATAAACGGAAAATATATATATCCTGATAGACCCAACTTGATACCCTACACGGCTTGGGGATTTTTTATTTGTATTGTCATTGTAATAGTCCTGATATTGGTTTGCACGTGGAACAAATTTTATAATCTGATAATAAAAGGCATTGAGAGTTTGGAAAAAAAGCCTAAGTGGAAAGATCGCGGCGAAAAAATCAAGCTGCAAGTTGAAGCAATGCACGACGAAGCAAGAGACTTAATTAAATCTCCTGAGACTATTTTAAAAGCTCTTGCCCTTAATGCGGCAAAACTCTTTTGCTTCTACATTATTCCCTATTTATGCACAAAGGCCATAGGAGTAGATGCCATTCCTCTTATGCAAATGATGACTCTTGCCTCCCTAACTCACGTAATTGCAAGTGCAATACCTAATATTGCCGGTATGGGACCTTTGGAAGCTGCATTTATATTGTTGTTCTCCTACTACATGAAGTCGGGAGAGGCCAAGTCCATGTTGGTTCTCTTTAGATTAGCAACCTACTTTGCACCCTTTATAGTGAGCTCCGTAGTGGCGTCAAAACTTAGAATAAAACTGTATTCAGATGAAGAAGCTGAAGCTTAATATAAAAAAAGAGGACATATGTCCTCTATTTTTATTCCAAGGGAAGTATTGAGCCGTAGTCTTCAATGGGGTCGTCTGAGAGGAAATGATACTTTACATTTCTCTTATCTAAAAATCCCAAGACCTCGTCTTCCATTTTTTCGTCTATAAATTTGCCTGTGAAATAAACTTCACCCTTTAGGACTCCCGTAGCTCCACCGATAAATCCGTAGTTAAAATCTTTAAGCTTAATATTTCCCGGTTCAATTAAAAGTGCATCGGTTAAATTTTTGCACTTGTCGTAAATTTTCTTGTCACTTGTTATTAAAAACCCTTCTCCGCACAAGGTGTTGCACTTGGTGTAGCCCTGGCTTACCTGAATGAATTTATATTTAAGCTCCCTGTAGTGATTTAAAACATAGGGGTCGGTGTAGGGCAAGTTGTGCATAAAATAGTTGCCGAAGGTCACCGCATTTAAGGAAATGTAGTGAGGATAGACGTGGCCGTAATAAAAAGTGGGCCTTACCTTGTCCAAAAACTTTTTGTAGTGATCTATAACTCTTAAATCACATACATATTCATTTCTCTCCTTTAAATAAAAAAGCTGCATGTCTGGATGCTTGGAAAGAGAGTTTTTTATCTCCTTTACTTCTTCCGTAAAATAAACTTCAAAGTCTCTCAAGTTGTCTAAAATATTTTGACTGATGTCTTTATTAACTAAAATTTTCATCTCATGTTGTACATTAGAATTCCTCCGGCTATTGCCACATTTAAGGAATCTGTACCCTCCTTCATAGGTATAAAAATATTTTCGTCGCTGATGTTTAAAACTTCTTCCCTCACTCCGCCTGCTTCGTTGCCTAAAATTAAAATGGAGTTGGAGGCAAAATTCACCTCATTTAAAGCCCGTCCGCCTTTCAGGTGAGTGGTATATAGGGTGAATCTCTCTTTAAGCTTAAAGAGGTCTTCCATGCCTGCCCTGTAAAGGTTCACTCTGAAGAGAGACGCCATTGTGGAGCGCACGGCCTTCGGACTGTAAATGTCCGCCGTGTCGGGAGAAAATATTACTCCGTCCATTGAAAGGGCATCAGCAGTTCTAATTATTGTTCCAACATTGCCCGGGTCTTGCAGTCCGTCAAGGTAGACATACTTCCCTTCAGGCAAAGTGTCTAAGTTCTTCTCTACAAAGTCGAAGTAGCCGATAATGCCTTGAGGTGTCTTTGTGTCGCAAAGTCCTTTAAACAAATTATCAGCGACAACTGTAACATTGTCAGGAATATGCTCTTCATAGTATGCTCTGCTGCAAAGGATATACTTGGGCTCTTCTTTTATTTCTCTAAGAACCACTTCCCCTTCCACGGGAAAAATTTTGTGCTCCTGTCTGTGCTTTTTTTGAAGGAGAGATTTTAAAAATTTATATTGTCTGTTGTCTTTTGAATTTATTTCTTTCATGAGTTTATTATACCAAAGAGAATATTGTTTTTTGCAATAAAAAAAGCCCCCGTCGGGGACTCATTAAACTGCTTTTGCGATTTCAACAAGTTTTGTGAAGCTTGCAGGATCGTGGATAGCCATTTCTGAAAGCATCTTTCTGTTGATTTCGATGTCTGCTTTCTTTAATCCGTTTATAAATCTTGAGTAGCTCATGCCGTTTGCTCTTGCTGCTGCATTGATTCTTGTGATCCAAAGCTTTCTCATGTCTCTCTTTCTTTGTTTTCTACCAATGAAAGAATAGTTTAGAGACTTCATTACTGCTTGATTTGCAGGTCTAAATAGTTTTGACTTTGCGCCAAAATATCCTTTGGCTTGTTTTAATACTTTTTTATGTTTTTTCTTGGCGTTTACCGCTCTTTTTACTCTTGCCATTCTGTCCTCCTTACGGAATCATGTGATTGATTCTCTTCATATCTGAAACGCTTACTAAAGTACCTTTTCTTAATTTTCTAACTCTCTTTTGAGTCTTCTTGCCTGTAAGGTGACCTTTGTACGCTTTAAATCTTCTTAACTTGCCTGAGCCTGTTCTCTTAAATCTCTTTGCAGAGGCTCTGTGAGTTTTCATTTTATTCTTAGCCATAATTCCTCCTAATTTTCATCTGCGGGAGCCAAAAACATTACCATGCTTCTGCCTTCCATAGCAGGTTTTTTGTCCACTTTACCATGTTCTTTTACAAGTTCTATAAAGTCATCCAAAACTTGTCTTCCAATTTCAGTGTGTCCCATTTCACGACCTCTAAATCTCACGGATACTTTTACTCTATCCTTGCTATCTAAAAATCTCATTGCAGCATTTGCTTTTGTCTGCAAGTCATGAGCTTCGATATTGGGAGTAAGTCTGATTTCCTTTACATTTATGACCCTTTGTCTCTTGCGAGCTTCTTTGGCCTTTTTAATTAGTTCATATCTGTACTTGCCGTAGTCCATGATTCTACAAACAGGCGGCTTAGCACCGGGTGCCACATTTACAAGATCTAAATGGGCTTCCTCCGCCATATCCAAAGCTCTGTCTATAGGCACTACTCCGATTTGGTTTCCGTCTTTGTCAACTAACCTAACTTCTTTTTCTCTTATCTCTTCATTAATTTGAAGCTCTTTAATCTTAAGCACCTCCGAAAATATAAAAAATGCGGGCACAAAAAGCCCGCAAATAAAACTCTTTTCTAAAAATAACCTGTAGACATAATCATAAGGTGAGAAGCGGACTTCTTCTTAACAACGTAAGCATTGTACCACAGATAAATTTATAATGCAAGCTACATTTGTTCCGGCGCTCTAATACCCAGCAGGTCCAGACCTTCTTTAATTACAGTCTTAACTCCGTAAGATATTAAAAGCCTTTTCTTTGTAGTACTTTCATCATCTGTGATTATCTTGTGAGCATTGTAGAACTTATTAAAGTCTTTTGACAAGTCTACAATGTATCTTGTGATGAAATAAGGTTCGTATTTTTCCGATGCATCTATAACCACGTCGGTAAATCTCATAATATTTCTCACAATATTTATTTCTTCTTCGTTTAAATCGAAGTTTGAAATTTCATCTGCAATATTAAAGTCGCCCTTCTTTAACAGTGAGCAAATTCTCGCATGTGTGTATTGAACATAGGGCGCCGTCTCTCCTTCAAAGGAAAGAATTTTGTCCCAGTCAAAGACATAGTCTTTAATTCTTTGGTTAAAGAGCTCTTGAAACTTAACTGCACCGATGCCTACTGCATGAGCAAGTTCTTCCTTGTCATAGTCGCCGGTGATTCCGCTTTTTTCTCTCTCATCTAATATATCTCTTACTTTTGAAACGGCTTTGTTTAAAACATCTTCCAAGTAAATAATATTTCCTGACCTTGTAGACAGAGCTCCGTCTTCAGCACTTACCATGCCGAAGGCTATATGAACACAATCTTTTTCCCAGTCGTAGCCCATTTTTTTAAGGACTGCACGGAACTGTTTAAAGTGAAGATTTTGTTGTGAGCCTACAACGTAAAGGCTCTTGTAAAAGTCGTAAACTTTTTTTCTGTAAAGTGTGGCTGTAATTTCTCTCGTGAGATAAATTGTAGAGCCGTCAGACTTTATAATAAGTGCAGGGGGAAGGTCAAACTCGTCCAAGTTTACAATCTTCGCTCCCTCTGAATCTTCAAGTAAATTCTTGTCTTCAAGCAGCTTTACAGTTGCAGCCATCTTGTCTTGGTAGAAACTTTCGCCGTTGTAGCTGTCAAATTCAATGTCAAGCATCTTATATACTCTGTTAAATTCTTCCAAGGATACTTCTCTAAACCATTTCCAAATTTCAACAGCTTCTTCGTCTCCGTCTTCAAGTTTTTTAAACCACATTCTACACTTGTTGTGAAGGTCTTCATCGTTTTTTATCTCTTCATTTATGTGCACATATAGTTTTAAAAGTTCAGGTATTGGATCCGCTTCAATTTTTTCTTTTTCGCCCCACATTTTGTACGCCTGTATAAGCATACCGAATTGTGTGCCGTAGTCTCCAAGGTAGTTTATGCCGACGGTCTTGTAACCCAAGAATTTAAAAATTCTCTTAATACTGTCGCCAATTACTGTAGACCTGATGTGACCTATGTGGAATGGCTTTGCAATATTGGTGGAAGAGTAGTCCATGACCACGGTTTTTCCTTCTCCCACATTTTTTTTGCCGTAGTTATCTCCTTCAGTTCTTAACTCTTCAAAGAAAGTCTTTGCCATTAACTTTTTGTTTATAAAAAAGTTGATGTAAGCTCCCTTTGTCTCGATTTTTTCAAAATATTCCGTGTCCCTAATTGTATCTGCAATTTCATTTGCTATAAGAGCCGGATTTTTTCTCATGGTCTTTGCAAGTGAAAACGCGGGGAAAGCAAAGTCTCCCATGTCAAATGTAGGGGGAACTTCTATTAGGCGAATTATTTCATCTTTATTCAGATTTGCGGCTTTTGCTATAAGTTCAGCCGACTTGTCCTTAAAATCTATCATTTCTACTCCTTACTTTAAATTTACATAGGTTACACCGCTGCCACCTTCGGATAACGGCGCTTCTTCTATTGATTTGACCGGTTTAAGCCCCGGCAGGTAGGATTTTAATTTCTGTCTTAAAACTCCCGTGCCCTTGCCGTGGATTATTCTCACTCGTTTAAGTCCCGAGATATAGGCGTCGTCCAGGTACTTGTCCACTTCCATTTTGGCCTCTTCAAAGTTTCTGCCTCGAAGGTCTATCTCCGTGGAAATATTTTGGGACTTTTCTCTGAGAATTTTGGCGGCTTTGTTTTTGTTCTCTTCCTCTTCCCTTTCAATTTTAATTAAAGACTTCTTGGGAAGTTTCATCTTCATAATACCTATTTGTAACATAACATCACCGCTTTTGTCCACATTTTCAAGGACAATTCCCTCTTGATTTAAAGAAGGTATCTTAACCGTGTCTCCCGCCTTAATGTCTTTGGAGTGATTTTTCACTTCTTCTATTACAATTTTTTCAGATCTGTCCGAAACTTTTTCAAGACCCTCTCTCAGCATGTCCTGCGCATCCTGAAGCCTTCTTGAATTTTCAGAGTCCAAATATTTTTGTACGTCCTTTATTTCCGACAAAGCAAGTTGAGATTCTTCTCTTGCTCTTCTTAAAATTCTCTCTCCTTCTTCCTTTGCCTTTCTGAGAATTTTTTCTTCTCTCTCTTCCATTTGAGAAAGTTTCTTCTCAAGCCTTTCGTTTTGAATTTTTAAATCCTCACGCTCTCTAAGGACGTCTTCCTTAGCTCTTGCTATTTCCGATCTGTCTTTTTCTATGGCCTTTAAAACTTCTTCAAACTCAATATTGTCTTCGTTGATTAAACTTTTTGCGCTATCAATTATTTCACTTGGCAGTCCCAAACGCTTTGAAATTTCAAAGGCATTGGACTTGCCCGGCACTCCTATGGACACTCTGAATGTTGGGCTAAGTGTCTCAACGTCAAATTCCATTGAAGCGTTTTGCACGCCCTCTGTAGTAAGTGCATAGACCTTCAGCTGATTGTAGTGAGTGGTGGCAATGGTTCTTATTTGTTTTTCAAGCATGAGATCCATAATCGCCCTTGCAAGTGCCGCCCCTTCCGTAGGGTCGGTGCCCGCTCCCAACTCGTCAAAAAGCACCAAGGATTTAGGCGTAGCTTCCTTTACAATTTTTACAATGTTCACCATGTGAGATGAAAAAGTTGAAAGTGACTGCTCAATAGACTGCTCGTCTCCAATGTCCACAAAGACCTTATCAAAAATTGCAATGGAGGAGCCTGAAAGGGCGGGTATGTGAAGCCCCATCTGAGCCATTAAAGTCAAAAGTCCCACTGTCTTTAATGTGACGGTCTTACCGCCGGTGTTTGGCCCCGTGATTATAAGAGACGTGAAAGTGTCTCCCAAGTACACGTCTATTGGCACAACTTTTTCTCTGTCTATTAAAGGATGTCGCGCCTGTTTTAAATTTATATAGCCCTCTTCGTTTAAGAGAGGTGCCTGGCCGTCCATATTAATTGACATTTGTCCCTTGGCAAAAATAAAATCTAATTCCTTTAAGATTTCTTCATTGCCCATTAACTCTTCCGCCACTTCAGCAACTTTTGCCGAAAGCTCTTCTAAAATTCTCTTGATCTCCGTGTCTTCCTCTATGTAAAGGGTGCGAAGTTCGTTGTTTAAATTCACAACCGCCATGGGCTCAATGTAAACAGTCTGGCCGCTGGCACTCATGTCGTGAACAATGCCTTGGATTTTCCCCTTGCTCTCCGACTTTACAGGCACCACATATCTGTCGCCGCGCATTGTTACAACAGTGTCTTGTAAATGTTTTGCAGTGTCCTGAGATGTGACAATTTTTTCCAATCTGTTTTTGATCTCGGCTTTTTTGTTTTTAATTTGCTGTCTTATTTGTCTGAGCCTCGTCGATGCCGAGTCGGAAATCTCATCTTCCGACACAATTGCATTTGCAATTTCCTGTTCAAGGGCTCTGTTTGTGTAGAGAGCTCCGATTAAATTTTCAATTACAGGATAGGAACTCTGTCTGTCCGAGTCGTCATTTGACAAAAATTTTTTAAGACGTCCCGACACTCTTAGCGTGTCTCCGATTTTAATTAAGGCTCCGGGGAAAAGACTTCCACCAAGTAAGGTGTGCTTTAAGTGTGGCACGATTTCGTTAATTCCGAAAAGGGGCGGGCTCGATCTTTTTATAATTATATTCGCCGCCTCGGTAACTTCCTCCTGCTTCATCTTTAAGACAGAAGTGTCGTGATAGATTTCCATTTCATCTACGGCTTTTTTGCCTAAAGAGGATGCGGTGTAGCCCTTCAGCATCTCCTTAACTCTATTTATTTCTAAAATTCTTTCGTTTTTTCCAATTTTCATAGAACACCTCTGTATAAATGTCCTTTAAATCCGTCTTTTGTAAATTGTCTTCTGTTGTAAATATCTTCTACAATTTCCGCTGCACTTTCCCAAGGGAAGTTAATCTTCACTCTTAAAATATTTACACCGGCACTTATTAACGCATCTGCATCACCTCGTAAGTCAACAGGTCTGTCCGTGTAAATGTCCGTAGTGCTTCCCTTGATAAAGGGAAAAGCCGCTCCAGTTCTGTCTTTCAAAAAATATACGCCTGTTCTGTCCTTAATCTCCGTTAGGTCCAAGGGATTGTGCTCCATTGTCATGACCTTTACATGACCGTAGACAGTTCTCTCAATGTTTCCGCCAATATTTTTAGATATTTTTTCTACCTGATCTAATGTAGCCTCTTCAGAAACTGAAAAAGATTTTCCCACATCAATCGCAAAATCTCCGGCATAGGAATTGAATAGGTTAAGCTCGTGGCCCAAGTGAAGGTTAAAATCTTTAAAGGTCACCAGCTGTCCCCAGTTGTTTACCTCCACATTAATAATTCCCATGGACTTAATCTTTTGTAAAATTTTCTCTTCCTCTTCAGTGTAGTAAATATTGTTTAAAGAGACAAATACTTCTCCCTTAAAATCTTTTAAGGCACTTAAATAATTTTCATCTATTGCCCTGTCCTTTAAATAAATTCTTCCGACTTTATTTAAATCCACGCCTTTTAAGTAATTTAAATCTCCCACTTCCAAGGCTATAAAAGGTTCAGCCTTATCTCTCTTTTTAAACTCAACATGTAAATCTGTAACATCATTTACATTAGTCTTTAAAATTTCAGATTGGAGCTTTTCAATTCCCTTTCGTCTCAACTCATTTAATTTTGAAATTGGGATAAAAATTTCATCACACTCTATATTTATTTCTTTTAAATAAAAGTCCGTATCCCCTAACTTTGAAAGACTTTCTCTAATTCTCTCTTCACTTACCGCGTGAGTCTTGGGCTCTTCAAGTTCAAAGTCTCCTTCTACTTCCGCCGTAATGCCCATTGAAGTGAAGACTAATTTCGGTCTTTTTCCTTTAAAAAATTCTGCCGCAATACTTACTTCTCTATTTAAATTTTTTGAATTAAT
>CABTXP010000041.1 GCA_902488815.1 uncultured Eubacteriales bacterium
TCTTCATCATTTTTTACTGTGGTAACTATTACCCTTACATCCCTGTCTTTTAATTTTGATATAAGGTGATGCCCGTCCCTGTCCGGCAAATTAATATCTAAAAGGGCCACATCAATATCAATATTGATCTTTGATAAAGCATCGTAATATGAAGAGGCTATGTCCGCCTCATATCCGGTGTTGTTTAAATATTTTTTTATTTGTACAGCAATTTCATAATTGTCTTCGATGATTAAAATACTTTTCATTTCTATCCTTTCAAGTATTTGATTTTTGGTTTTATTATATCATGGCAACACTTTTTCTATTTGATCTTAAAGCATCAGGCTTAGTCGTTAAAGAAGTTGGTTATTGATTGGGGACATTCCTCAAGTGAACGGAGTGAGTGAAGAGGTGTGTCCCCTGGACGATGTGTTGATAATTAAATTAACTCTATTAACGACTTGAATTGAAAAGATTAAGTCCTTAAAGAAGTTGGTTTTTGATTTAAAGACAATTTAAAGGGGACACACCCTCGCCTGCGGCGGGGAATGTCCCCAATGAAGATCGGTGAATGTCCTCACTCATTCTCCTTACTCGTCTTTAATTTTTTCTCCTTATGAAATATAATTTACTTATGGAAATTTTTAAGAATTACAGCAAAATTGCGGATTTAGATTTATATATTGATGAGAAATATCCCGGGGCGGTGCTTAAATGTTGTGGTGCTCTTGATGTGAGTTCCTCTACTCAAAGTGAGATAGGTCCTGAAGATAACAACTGTTCTCTCGTGTGTATTGCAAAAATTATTTTGTTTTATCATGACAAAAGCCCTGATGTACCGGAGGACTTAAAGGATATTTACAGAGATGTTTTAAAAATTGCAATGGACAACTTTCGCTTTACGGAAAAAATCGGCACTTTTTTTACTAAAATTGACAACATTTTAAAGGCTTCCTTTGCTCACTACGGCATTAAGGTTAAGGCTAAGGGCAACTACCTTTGGAACTTTTACTCCCACATTAAGGGGGAGATTGACAATGGTCGGCCCGTGATTTTTAATTCCGCCATGGGTTACTACGGTTCTCACTCCATGATTTGCTACGGATATTCCATTTACAGATGGCGAAACATGGATATTAAGTTTATCCACGTCTATGACGGTTGGGTAAGTGAGCCTCGCTATGTGGATATTTCAAAATTTGCTCACAACCTCATTCCTTTAAACGGAGCCATGGTGAGCACTGTTAAGTTAAATGATTAGAAGGTGATTTTTATTATACATTTAAAAGATTTAAAGGATTTTGAAAGCTTCGGCTTCTTCTTGGGCCAAATTTTAAAGCCCGGAGATATTCTCTCTTTGACGGGAGATTTAGGCGCCGGCAAGACGACTCTTACTCAGTCCGTTGCTAAGGGAATGGGTATTTCCGAATATGTGACTTCCCCTACTTTTACAATTTTAAACGAATACCAGGGGGACATTCCCCTTTACCACTTTGACTGCTACCGCATCGGTGAGGACGATTTTTTGTTTATGGGCTTTGAGGACTACCTTTACGCAGGCGGCGTCTCCATTTTGGAATGGGGGGAAAGGGTTGAAGGCATTCTCCCGGACTCCTGTGTCAAAGTGACAATTGCGGTTAAAGACGGGGAGAGATTTATTGACTTTAAAGGCTCGAAGAGGGCCTTGGAACTTGAAAGGATGATTGAAGATGTTGGTACTTGGTCTTGATACTTCTACTAAATTTTGCACCGTGGGCCTCTCGGAGGACGGAGATTTTCTTTCGGAAATTACCGTCGGCGGCAAAAACTACAGTTCGGAACAAATGGTAGGGATGATTTCCGATATTTTAAACAGAACGGGCAAGTCAAAAAGTGATATTGATTTAATTGCCGTAGGCGTGGGTCCCGGCTCTTTTACCGGCATTAGAATTGCTGTTACCGTGGCAAAGACTTTGGCACAGGTGTTAAACATTCCCATCGTCTCAGTATCTTCTCTTGAGGCTCTTACTTACAGAACTTTTGACAGCGTGGTAATTGCCGTTGAAGATGCAAGGCGTGAGAGAGTTTACAGAGGTATTTACAAAGATAAGGCCGTAGTTAAAGAGGACAAGCTTGTCTACACTTCCGATCTCATTGAAGAGATTAAAAGTATTGAAGATAAAATTTTAGTCCTTGCTCCTTTAAATATTTTGAAGGATTTGGACTCGGTTAAAGATAAATTTGAAAGTGCTTCCGAGTTTGAGAGAAAGGTAAGAGGAAGCGCCGTTGCCGCACTCGGCTTTAGAAAGTTTAAAGAAAGAGGCGCTGATGATTTAAATAGTGTCCTTCCCAACTACCTTAACATGAGTCAAGCGGAAAGAGAATTTAACAAATGATTATAAGAAGGGCAAGTGTTGATGACGTCTTAGAGATCTACAATATAGAGCTTGAGAGTTTTGACAGGCCTTGGTCCGTGGAAAATATTACAACTGAAATTTTAAATCCTATCTCCACATACTTTGTGGGGGAGCTTTCAGGCAAAGTCATTTGCTACATGGGCTACCAAAATATTTTGTCCGAAGGTTTTGTTACAAATATTGCTGTTCGTAAAAACTACAGAGGTTTGGGCTACGGCAAAAAAATGATGGAATATTTTTTTGATGACTGTGTGAAAAACGAAATTTGCGCCGCCACTTTGGAAGTGGCTGTGAAAAACGAAAGGGCCATTTCTCTCTATACAAAAATGGGATTTGAAGTTAAAGGTCTTCGCAAAAATTACTACGGCATGGACAAGGATGCCTATATTATGTGGAAAGTTTTGAGGTGAAATATGTTAGTTTTGGGAATTGAATCTTCCTGTGACGAATGTGCGGCTTCCGTTGTAAAGGACGGCCGTGAAATTCTTTCAAATGTTGTGGCGACACAAATTGAAACTCACAAAAAATTCGGCGGTGTGGTACCTGAAATTGCCTCACGCCTTCATGTGGAAAGTATAAATTATGTTTTGGATAAAGCGATTAAAGATGCGGGTGTCGACTTTGAGGACATTGATGTAGTGGCGGGAACTATGGGCCCCGGCCTTGTAGGCGCTCTCTTGGTAGGCCTTTCCGCGGCAAAGACTGTTGCCATGGCCATAGATAAGCCTTTTGTAGGAGCAAATCACATTGTGGGCCACGTCTGTGCAAACTACATTGCCAATCCCTCGTTGGAGCCGCCTTTTATCGGACTTATTGTCTCCGGAGGACATACCTACTTAATCGACGTCAAAGACTATGTGGACTTTGAACTTGTGGGAAGAACCAAGGACGACGCTGTGGGAGAAGCCTTTGACAAAGTGGCGAGAGTCTTGGGCATAGGCTACCCGGGCGGCCCCGTAGTGGACAGGCTTTCAAAGGAAGGCAGACCCACCATCGACTTTCCCCGTGCAATGTTAAATGAAGACAACTACGACTTTTCTTTCTCCGGCATTAAAACCGCAGTTATAAATTACATTCACAACATGGAGCAAAAGCATGAAGAGATTGTAAAGGAAGATGTGTGTCGCAGCTTCCAGGACTGTATCGTTGAAATATTAACTACCAAGACTTTAAACTTGGCGAAGGAAAGAGGAGCAAAAAAAATTGTAATCTCAGGAGGCGTTGGAGCAAATGACGGACTGAGATCCGCCTTTGATGCCATCGGCAAGAGAGAAGGCATTGAAATTTATTACCCGCCTAAAAATCTTTGCACCGATAACGCAGCCATGATTGCCTCCTGCGGCTACTACACTTATTTAAAAAACGGCGAGTCACACAATGTGAGGGCCGTTCCCAATTTAGGACTTACTTATCCACAACTTTAAAATCTGAAGTCGGGAAAACTTACACGGAGTTTACAAAATATTAGGCTTAGAAACTATATTTCGCCGATATTATTACTTTCCTGAAGGTTTTGTAATTTATTAAACTAAAATTTGTGGATAATGTGGATAAGATTGGGGATATTATAAATTAGCCTTTTGAGTATGTTGATAATTTATGGATGAATAATTAAAAATTGTGGAAAGAAATAAAGGCAATTTTTAGAAACTTGATTTTTTTAACCTAATCACTTATTAAAGATAAATATTTTGACAAAGAAAAAACGGCTTACTTAAAAGCCGTTTATTTTTTATCTGCCATATAGTCCGGAAGTTGTGCCGGAGAGATTTACCATTATATTTTTCATTTGAGAATAGTGATCGAGCATTACCTTGTGAGTTTCTCTGCCTATACCTGATTTTTTGTAGCCGCCGAAGGGAGCCCCCGCAGGTATTTGGTTGTAAGTGTTGACCCAAACTCTACCTGTTTCAAGGGCATTTGCAACTTTAATGGCCTTGTCAATGTCCTTGGTCCATACGCCGCCGCCTAAACCGTATTCGGAATCATTTGCCATTTTAATTACTTCTTCCACGTCCTTAAACTTAATAACTACGGCAACAGGTCCGAAAATTTCTTCTCTGGCAACTACCATGTCGTTTGTAGCATTTGTAATAAGTGTCGGTGCGGTGAAAAATCCGTTGGCAAGTTTGTCCTCTTTAAGTTGGCAACCTCCTGCCGCAATTTCCGCTCCTTCTTCCTTTGCCTTATCAATGTAGCCCAAAACTTTTCTGATTTGAGATCCGTTTACTTGGCTTCCGATTTGAGTGTCCTCTTCCCAAGGCAGGCCTACCTTTACATTTTTAAAGCTTTCAACCGCACGTTTTATAAACTCGTCGTAAATGCCTTCTTGTACAAAAACTCTGCTTCCCGCACAGCAAACTTGGCCTTGGTTAAACAAAATGCCAAGTTGCAGACCGTCAATAGCTTGGTCCATGTCGCAGTCGTCAAAGTAAATATTTGCACTCTTGCCACCAAGTTCAAGAGTTGCCGGAATAAGTTTTTCCGCAGCCTGTCTTGCAACTTCGTAACCCACTTCTGTGGAGCCTGTAAAGGCAAGTTTTCTGAAGCCTTCGTGTTCCAACATATATTGTCCCGATCTTGAACCGCCGCCGGTTATTACGTTAATAACTCCCTTGGGCACAACATCTTTAATTAAGTCCATAAGTGCCAACAGGGAAAGTGAAGTTGAGCTTGAAGGTTTAATAACTGTACAGCAGCCGCTTGCAAGTACGGGAGCAAGCTTCCACGCACCCATTAAAAACGGGAAGTTCCACGGCACGATTTGTCCTACAACACCTATGGGTTCTTTTAAAATAATGGATAGAGTGTTGTTGTCAAGCATGTTGGCAGAGCCTTCATCTGCAAGTATAGCACCTGCAAAGTATCTGAAGTGTTCCGCTGACATGGGAATATCCACACCCTTTGTCTCTCTAATAGGTTTGCCGTTGTCAAGGGTTTCAACCATTGCAAGGAAGTCCGCATTTTCGTCAATAATGTCTGCGATTTTGTTTAAAATCTTTGCTCTCTCGGGAGCCGTTGTAAGCTTCCAGGATTCAAAAGCTTTCCACGCAGCCTTAACAGCCCTATCCACATCTTCTCTTGTGGCTTCCGCAGCATAGGCAAGGTGTGAGCCGTCGGCAGGACAAGTGGCTTCAAACTCTTTGCCGTCTGATGACTTAACCCACTCGCCGTCGATGAACAGTCCGTATCTCTCTCTTAAATTTACTTCAGGTCTTTTCATTTTATCCCTCTCTTTTCTCTACAATTCTTTTTCTATAAAACAATACTTCTAAAGTTAGTTTACCCGTTAAAATAAAATAATAACTAATTTCATTTAAGTTAATAATTTAACTATTAAGCGTAAAAAAAGAGACCCGCGAGTCTCTTTTCTATTTCAAAATATTTAATTAAATTTTTTCTCTTGCGGTGTACTTTGTGTGTAAAAGTTCGTGCGCTTTTACGCCATAAGGTTTACCCAGGTATTTTTCGTATATTTCTTTTATCATCGGGTTTTCGTGGCTCTTTCTGATTTTCTTTTTGCTGTCTATTTCATAAAGGGCCTTTTGACGTTTTTTCAAGACTCCGGAGTCGCCGTGGTGGTATGGCTGTCCGCCGCCGCCTATACATCCGCCGGGGCATGCCATAATTTCTATGGCGTCAAACTTGTACTCGCCGCTCTTTATTCCGTCCAAGAGTTTTCTTGCATTGCCAAGTCCGTTTGCTATGCCTATGTTTAAATCCAAGTCTTTTACTTTTACATTTGCAGTTCTTATACCTTCAATGCCGCGGAGTTCTTTAAAGTCTATTTTGTCTACTTCTCCGCCTGTTATCCAGTCTATTGCCGTTCTTACCGTGGCTTCTATTACTCCGCCCGTTGTGCCGAAGATTACTCCTGCTCCTGTGGATTCTCCCAAGAGACTGTCGAAGTCAGAGTCGGGAAGGTCATGGAAGTTAATGCCGAAGAGATTTATCATTCTGCCTAACTCTCTCGTACTTAATACTATATCCACATCAGGTACTTCGCTATTTTGAAGTTCCGTTCTTGCGGCTTCAGCTTTTTTTGCCGTACAAGGCATGACTGATACCATTACTATGTCTTTAGGCTTTATGCCCGTCTTTTCCGCATAGTAGGTCTTGACCATGGTTCCCATCATAATTTGAGGCGACTTACATGATGACGGTATGTCAAGCATATCGGGGTAGTTGGTTTCAATAAATCTTACCCAGGCAGGACAGCATGAGGTAAGTATGGGTAGTACTCCGCCGTTTTCTATTCTATCTACAAATTCCGATGCTTCTTCCATTACTGTCAGGTCTGCTGAAAAATCCGTATCAAATACCGCGTCGAAGCCAAGTCTTCTAAGTGCAGTAACTAATTTTCCTGTTTTAATTTCTCCCGGTTCAAGTCCGAAGACTTCTCCTATGGCTACTCTAATTGCAGGTGCCACTTGAACTACTACGTGCTTAGTCGGGTCTTTTAACGCCTTCCAAACTTTTGCCGTTTCGTCCAACTCAACTATTGCGCCTGTGGGACATACTGCCGCACATTGTCCGCAAAACGTACATGAGCTGTCTTCAAGCGGTATTTTAAATGCCGGAGATACTATTGCCGCAAAGCCTCTGTCAAGGGCTGAAAGTGTGCCTACTGTTTGAACTTCGTTACACATACTTTCACATCTTCTGCACATTACACACTTGGACGGATCCCTCTGAATTGCGTGAGAGGACTTGTCCATTTTGTGCATCATTCTCTCACCTGAGTAAGGTATTTCTCTTATGCCAAGCTTTGCCGCCAAGTCTTGCAGTTCACATTCCAAGTTTTTGGGACATACAAGGCAACTCTTCGGGTGGTTGGATAATAAAAGTTCCAAATTTGTCTTTCTTGCAGATACAGCCTTTGCCGTGTCTGTTCTTATTACCATGCCGTCTGTTATAACTTCCGAGCAGGCTGTGGAAAGATTTTTTCTGCCTTCTATTTCCACCATACAAAGTCTACAGCTGGAGGGCATGTTTTCGTATTGAAAGTCTTCCAATTTCATGTGACAAAGGGTAGGTATATCTACATTTATTGTCCTTGCCGCTTCCAATACAGTAGTGCCTTCTTCCACTGTAAGTTCTCTATCGTTAATAGTACATTTTATACTCATAAAAGCCTCCTATGGTTTAATAATTGCCCCTACAGGACAAACTCCGAAGCATGTGCCGCAAGCGATACATTTTTCTTTGTCTATTACGTGGGGTTTCTTTATTTCACCGGATATACAGCTTACAGGACAATTCTTCATACATCTGTGACATCCTATACATTTTTTCGGATCGATTTTGTAAGCCGTCTCTACTTCTCTGTTTGCATATCTGTTGTATTCATCGGCAAAATATTTCATCGTGGAAAGTATGGGGTTAGGTGCTGTTTGACCTAAGCCGCAAGCCGCCGTTTCAATTATATCTTCACATAGAGTCTTTATCTTAGGCAGTTCTTCAGGACTTGACTGTTGATCTATTAACTTTGTAAGCATTTCCAAAAGTCTCTTTGTGCCAAGTCGACAAGGGGTACATTTGCCGCAACTTTCGTCTTGAGTAAATTCAAGATAGAACTTGGCAAGTTTTACCATGTCCGCATCTTCGTCCATTACTATCAGTCCGCCTGAACCCATCATAGCGCCTATGGCTTTTAAGTTTTCATAGTCTATAGGTGTGTCCAAGTTTTCCTTGGTAATCATACCGCCTGAAGGTCCGCCGATTTGCACTCCCTTAAACTTTTTGCCGCCGGGGATGCCGCCGCCAATGTCATATACTATTTCTCTAATTGTTATTCCCATGGGAACTTCTACAAGACCGATGTTGTTGACGTTGCCTGCAAGGGCGAAAACTTTTGTGCCCTTTGAGCCTTCAGTACCCATGGATGCGTACCAATCCGCACCATTTAATATTATTTGAGGTATATTTGCATAGGTCTCTACGTTGTTTACAGTTGTAGGCTTGTCCAAGTAGCCTTTAACACTTGGGAATGGAGGTTTTCTTGTGGGCTCTCCCCTCTTTCCTTCTACCGAGTGAATAAGTGCAGTTTCTTCGCCGCATACGAAAGCCCCTGCTCCATAACGAATGATTATGTCAAAGTCAAAGCCGGACTCAAAAATATTTTTGCCTAAAAATCCGTATTCGTTAGCTTGGTCAATGGCTATTTGAAGTCTTTCAATTGCAAGGGGATATTCCGCTCTTATGTAAACTATACCTTGGTTTGCACCTGTGGCATATCCTCCGATAATCATTGCTTCAACTACGCTGTGAGGGTCGCCTTCCAAAATTGAACGGTCCATAAATGCACCGGGGTCACCTTCGTCGGCGTTACAGAAAATATATTTTTCTTTGCCGGGAGATGCCAGTGTGGATTTCCATTTTATACCTGTGGGGAATCCTCCGCCGCCTCTACCGCGAATGCCTGATGCTATAATTTCCTCCACCACGTCTTCAGGTTTCATAGTTGTAAGAACTTTATGCAGTGCTTGATAGCCGTCTCTTGCTATGTATTCTCTAATATCTTCCGGATCGATGAGTCCGCAGTTTCTAAGAGCAATACGTGTTTGCTTTTCGTAGAAGTCCATATTGTGTTGGTCATGAACGTGTTCCCCCGTAGTTGGAGAGACATATAGCAGTCTTTCTACCACATGGCCTTTCATAACATGTTCATTAATCAGTTCTTCCGCATCTTTCGGTGCTACCTTTGTGTAAAAAACATTGTCGGGATAAACTTTTACAATAGGTCCTTCGCCGCAAAAACCGAAGCAGCCCGTCTTTTTAACTTCCACGTCGGTAAGTTTTCTATCTGCTACAATTTTTTGTAAATTTTCAAGTAGCTCAATTGAGTCTGCGGAAGTACATCCTGTACCTTGACAGACCAATATTTGCATTCTTATATTCTTCTTCATTTAAACCTCCTTCACTTTGGAGGAATCTTCAGTACCAAAGTTGCCTTTTGTCGTCTTCAATTTGCAAATTTCTTCTATAAATGATTTAACTTCCGCCGAATCTATTGTAGAAGAGTTCATCTCTCTTTCAAAAATTGCTCTGACTTTTATTTTATATTCTTCCTCTAAGTCGGGGTCTGTATTTAAAGTAAATCTTACATTGTAAGCCCCTAATTTATGTACATGGTCGTTGAGTTTTGAAATACCTTCAGAACATTTAAAGTAGTCGTTTTTGCCGTTACTTATAATTTCCACGTCAATTAATTGGTCCTTGTGCAAATTACCCAATCTTCTGAGATTTAATTCCTCAACCATATCTTTTTGTATTTTTTTAAGTTCATTTAAATCTTTAACTTTCATGGCTCTCCTTGTCCCTATAGGATTGAATAATAGTTTCTACGTCCTTTACTTCAAGATGTCCATAGATTTTGTCGTTAACTTTAATTACCGGCCCGATGCCGCAAGCACCTATACATCTTACGCTGATAACTGAAAAAAGTTTGTCTTCGCTCATGCCGTATGAATCCGGTTTTAAAACTCTGTTCACTTCGTCCAAAATTTGTTGAGATTTTTTTACGAAGCAAGCAGTCCCCATACAGACGCTGATGACATACTTGCCAATGGGGTCTTCATTGAAAAAAGAATAAAAGGAAACTATTCCGTTGACCTTTGATGCCGGAATTTCCAATTTTCTTGCAATGTAAAGTTGAAGTTCCTTGGGGAGATAATTAAATATATCTTGAGCCCTGTGTAGAATTGAAATAATGTTGAGTTCTTTGTTTTCAATACTGTCAATATATTCATCTAATTCTTTCAACTTTTTCTTGTCTAATACACTTAGATTAAATTTCGCCATTTTTACCTCCTATGAAAAATATATTATCA
>CABTXP010000042.1 GCA_902488815.1 uncultured Eubacteriales bacterium
GGATCAAACTCTCGATTTAAATTTTGAGTTTGCTTAGCTCTTCGTCTTTCACTGACTTTTTCCGCTTTGCTTTGTTTCGCTTGTGCTTCTTTTGAAGTCTTTTTTTCCTTACACTATTTAATTTTCATGGTGTGCTGTTTTTGCAACAGCTCTAATAGTATATATCCTTAAAAACTTTTTGTCAAGAACTTTTTTATATTTTTAAAATATTTTTTGTCCTCGGTTCTTAAGGAACTTTCATTAGTATAAATACCTTTATATCTTTTGTCAAATACTTTTTTACATATTTTTTTCATTTGTGCTAACTTTTACCATTTAATGTCAGGGCTTTGTTTTTGTTGTTTTTCTTCACATAAAAAAAGGGCTTTCGCCCTTATTTGTTTTTATTTATTTATTCAGTACTTCTTTTATATGTGCCGGGATTTCTTTTGCCAAGTATCCGACGCCTATCATGGATTCTCCTACATGGGCTGCGATGCCGCAGTTTATTCTGCTTCTTTTTATTTTTGCCGTAGGTTCTTCCTTTAATATTGCTTCTTCTATTGTATCCGCCATTTCAAAGGCGTTGCCTATTACGAGGGTTACGAGTTCGTCTTTAAATAGGTCCCCGTGTTTTTCTTTTTTCATTATTTCAATTAATTTCTTTGCCGAATTTTTGTTGCCTCTTGCTGTGGCAAATGGTTCTAATTTTCCTTCTTTTGAAAAACCTATTATGGGCTTTATGTTCATGAGCTTTCCTGCGGTGAAGGAAAGTTTTGATACTCTGCCGCCGTTATACAGGTGCTGCATGTCGAGTATATTCATCATGGATCTGGTTTCTTCTACCAGGAAGTCTGCAAATTCAGAGAGCATTTCAAAGTCCATGTCTTTTTTTACTGCTTCTATTAAATAGTAAAGCATCAGTCCCTGTCCGGCGCTTCCGTTTTTTGTATCTACTATTTTACATTTGCTTCCTTTCAGGTCTACTTCATTTAATGCCATTTGAGCACATTCGTATTCGCTACTTATGCCGCTTGATAGTGAAATGTAAAGTATGTCTCGTCCTTCCCCTACAGCTTCTTCGAAATATTGTTTTTGTGTTGCAAGCGACGGGTGAGATGTCTTATATAATCTTCCCGCTCTTTGATCTTCAAAGAGGGTGTCTCTGTCTATGTCTACTTGGTCCCTGTATTCTTTGTCTCCTTGTACTACTATCATCGGAACCCACTTTACATTATTTTCGTCTAAGAATGTTACATCAACGTCGCAACTTGTTCCTGTAATTAGTTGGGTTGTCATTTTTTTCTCCTTTATATATGTTAATGCTATTTAACTACATATTTGTTTTTTTGACAAGTTCTCTTAGTTATAAAAAAACTGCCCGAAGGCAGTTGTGATTGTTAAATTTTTAAGTCGAAACCTTGGTCTCTTATTACTTTTAAGATTTGGTCTCTTTCGAAAACTCTCTTTCCATACTTGCTTACTATCTGGTCCGAGAAGCAGTCGCTTCTTCTGCCTTCGTCTCTCGTGTCGTAGTAGGTAGTCATCTCCTCGTCATAGTCTTTGATTTTTGCCATGTAGTTTTCTTCTACCTTATATGTGTCTTCAAAGAATTTTAAGTCAATGGACATACGAGGTTTAATTTGAGGTTTTTGGTTCGGATAGCCGAAGCCTACTCCCACTACCGGGAAGGCTCCCTTGGGTAGCTTTAATATTTTTGAAAGCTTTCCGTAGTCGTTTACTACCGAACCGAAGTAGACACATCCAAGGCCTAACTCTTCCGCCGCTACTGTAAGTTGTTGTGCCGCTATCATTGCATCTGAAAAGCCGTGGATAAATCTGTCCATGTCAAGGCCTTTTGCTTCCCCCGACTTTTCTTTCATTATCTCCATATTTCTGTGAAGGTCCGCCACAAATATCCAAAGCTCGGGGCATCTCACCAAGTATTCCTGCTTTGATATATCTAAAATTTCTCTTCTTACGCCTTCGTCTTTTACACTTATTATGCTGTAGGCTTGCATACCCATCCATGTGGGGGCTCTGTTTACTACGCTTTTAAGTGTGGCGATTACTTCCTTGGGTACTTCGTCCTTTGTAAATTCTCTTATAGTTCTGTGGTCTAACATTTTTTCAATACTCATTCTCTCACCTCATTATATAAAAAACGGTATGATTACTGCCGTTATAAGTCCCGCCACTCCTATGGCAAGGGAACTCATAGCTCCTTCTTCTTCTCCTATTTCCATGGCCTTACTTGTTCCGAAAACGTGGGACGATGTGCCTAAGGCAAGTCCTTTAGCCGTGGGCTCTTTAATTTTTGCAATTTTTAAAATGTGTTCGCCGAAAATATTTCCTAAGTTTCCTACTATTATAATTGATGCCGTGGTTATGGGGACATAGCCGCCGATGTTTTTGGAAATTTCCGTGCCGATTGCCATGGTTGTGGATCTGGGGATAAGGGAATAAAAAAGTCCCTTGTCAATTCCGAAGGCCTTTGACAAAAGTACAACGGTTAAAAGTCCTACGGCGCTTCCCACAGTTATTCCTATTATTATTGGAAGGGCGTGCTTTTTAAGTCTGTCCACTTGCTTGTAAAGGCTTACTGAGAGAGCCACTGTTGAAGGCCCCAAGAAGTATGCCCAAATACTTGCCCCTCTGTCGTATTGTTCCACGGGAATTTTAAATACTACCAAAAATCCGATTAAAAATACGAGCACCATGACCATTGGATTAAATGCCAATATGTTTTTCTCTTTAAAATATTTGTAAATAAAAACGTAGGCGAAAAGTGTTATAAAAAATCCGAAGAGGTTGTTGTCAAAAAGTATGTCTTTCATTTTTCCTCCCCATTTTTATTAAAAACTCAACTACATATCCTGTCACAAGCATGGTCACCAAGGTTGCGACAATTAATATTACCAATATGGGAACTATGTTTGAAAAAAGTTCGTCCTTTACGGCAATTAGCTTAACCCCTCCCGGGATAAATGTAAGCATCATATTTGCCACAATAAAATTTGCACTGACCTCTACATCGGATAGTTTTACTACCTTTGTGAGAAGTAAAATTAAAAGTATCGCCATGCCGATTACCGCCCCGGGGGCAATAAGGTGCAGGGACTTTTGAAGTATGTCTCCAAGGTAGAAGCAAAGCATTAATATAAAAAATCCTTTTAGCTCTTTCAATTTACCTCTCCTTTGTAGAAATGATTTACTATTTTATTTGCCAATATTGCAAAGACTATACCGAGTATAAGTCCTGCAAGTACATCTGTGGGGTAGTGAACAAACAGGTAGAGCCTTGATATGCCCATTAAAATTGCAAGGGCAAACCAAACCGCCGCCCAATTTTTGTTCTCATACCATAGGGATGCTGCAAATGCCGATGCGGCATAGGAGTGTCCCGAGGGGAAGGAGTAGTCCTTCAGGTGCTTCACAAGTATGTCCACGTCCCTTCCCCAATAAGGCCTCGCCCTTGCCACCAATGGTTTTAAAATTATATTTCCAACTATTAAAGATATTAAAAGGGCAATTAAAACTCTAAGTCCTGTCTTGCGAGTCTTTTTATTAATAAGAAGGATAAGGCCCATGACTATAAAAAACCAGCCGCCATTTCCCAAAAATGTAAAATATTTAAAAAAGTTGTCCAAAAAAGGCGTGCGCAATGTTTGGATCTGTTCTAAAATTCTAAGCTCCATGTATCTCCAAATACTTTCTAAGTCCTAAATTTAAAATATTTACCGCCTTTTTAATGTCAGAAGTATTAAGGACAAAGGCAAGTCTTAATTTGCTCCTACCCATTTCAGGGTCTTTGTAAAAACCTGTCCCCGGTGCCACCATTGTAGTCTCTCCATCCACATCAAAATCTGTGAGAAGCCACTTGGCAAAGTCCATTGTGTCCTTCAAAGGAAATTCAGGCAAAGTGTAAAAGGCTCCCTTGGATTTTTCCACCTTCACTCCCGGAATTTTTTTAAGCTCTTCGTAAATACAGTTTCTGCGTCTTTCATACTCTTCGTTTACTTTCTTAAAATACGAGGGATCTACTTTGTAAAGTTCCGTTGCGCCGATTTGGTCCAATGTAGAGACTGAAAGTCTGCCGTTACAAAGTTTATTTACAGCTTCAAGAACTTCTTTGTTTTTTGAAGAGAGAGATCCTATTCTTGCACCGCAGGCTGAAAATCTTTTGGATATTGAATCTAAAAGTATGAGTCTGTCCTCAATGCCTTCAACTTGTGCAAAGCTGAAAAACTTTTCTTTGTCATAGACAAATTCTCTATAGACTTCATCCGCAATTATAAACATATCTTTTTCTATTGCAATTTCACAGATGAGTTCAATTTCTTCTTTAGTAAAGACCGCTCCTGTGGGGTTGCCCGGGTTTGAAAATAAAAAGGCTCTGCTCTTATCCGTAATGACAGATTCGATTTCAGATTTTGAGGGCAGTCTGTAGCCGTTTTCCACATAGGTTTCAAAGGTCTTTACCTTTACTCCTACAAGGTCGAAGTAAGTTTGGTAGTTGGAGTAGTATGGGTCACAAGTTATAACTTCATCTCCCACGTCAACACATGCTATTAAAGCAAATTCCAAAGCCTCAGACGCTCCCTGTGTTACAAAAATTTCGTTCTTTGAAAAGTCCACGCCTACATTTTTGTAGTAGTTACTTGTTGCAATGCGCAGAGATTCAATGCCCCTTGAAGGAGCATAGCGCAGTGTGGGCTCGCTGTACTTTGCCACCGCTTCAAAAAATACCTCCGGCGTATAGACGTCCGGCGCTCCGATATTTAAATGATAAATCTTCTTTCCTTTTTTCTCAGCTTCTTCCGCATAGGGAGTAAGCATTCTGATGGCGGAGAACTCCAATTTTTCTCCACGTCTTGATATATTCATCTCTTCACTTCCAATTACATAAATTAAATTTACAACCTTATGCGCAAGTCGTCGCCGATAAATTTTAAAATTGTAAATTTTTGATACACTCTAGAAAAAACTCTGTCCGTATATGTGTCCGACAATTCTTTTTGATTTAAATTCGTCGAAATTAAAGTCTTCTTGCCCCTTATAATGCGGGAATTTATGAGATTAAAAATTTCCGAATTGGTAAAGGAATTGGGGACTTCAATGCCAAGGTCGTCTACTATTAAGAGCTCGGCGTTGTATAAAAGGTCCCTTGCATAAATTAAATCAGCCGTCTTTTCCTTGGAAAATTTAAGCTCTTCCAACGTCCTCAGCATGTCGTAGGCCGTAATATACATTACCTGTACGTTCTTTTCCATTAAGTCCTTTGCAATGCAGTTTAGTAAAAAAGTCTTGCCCAGGCCGGGCTTGCCGTAAAACAAAAGATTCATGTCGTTTTGTTCTTCAAAAGTCGATATAAATCTCTTTGCAAATTTTAAAATAGTTTCCATGTTCTCTCGCGGACTTATGCCCTCGCCGGGACATACCTCCTTTGAAAAAACTTCTATATTAAATGTAGAAAAATTTTCTCTTTCAACTAAGTAGGAGATGCCGCTTCTTGCAAAAAGTCTTTCCGTCAGTTTTTTGTTAAAGCATTGGCATCTTTCTTCCCCAACGTAGCCCGTGTCTTTGCAAATATCACATTGGTACTTGTAGGTCAAATAGTCCTTGTCGTAGCCGTGAGACGTTAAAAGCTTTTCTTTTTTCCTCTCAAGCGCCGCAAGTTCCGTCGAAAACTTTTCATTTCCGCCCTCGGGGTTTTTAATGCGGGCTATAGCTTCTTCCGAGGCAAGGAGTTTGATTTTGTTTTCCAAGTCAAAATATTCAGGAATTTTTTCTTCCACTTCAATTTCCCGCTCCGTGAGCTCCCTCTCTCTTACTGTCTTCAGCCTTTCATATTCATTTAACACATCTCTATAAATGTCACTGTTCATTGTCTTCCTCTAACTCTCTAAGCTGAGCCTCTCTCTTTTTCTTCGCCATCTCTTCCATCTCCGCTGTGGTCAAAGTGTCGGTATGGCCTTCAAAGTTGTGAAACTTCGTCGGTTTTTTCTTAGGCTCAGGCTTTGTGTCTAAAAGTTCTATGTCTCTTACCTTGGTCACGCCTTTTTTGTGCCATGAAGTGAGTATTTTGTCAAAGTAACTCAGGTTCGGATTTTGAATATTTACAACTTTTTTTAAAGCTTCCTTTACCACGTCCATGGAAAAGCCGTAAATGTCAAACCACTTGTTTATCAATTCAAAGTCCATGTCGTTATATGGCTTTTGATTTAAGCCTATAGTCCTCATGACTTCGTTGTATCTGTAGTATTTTTCGTCGTGAAGTCTGAAGGACTCTTCCACCTGTTCAATGGTTCTAATGTTTTTGTCCGACCAGTCTCTCACAATTTTTTCCACATAGTTAAGTCTGTAGACGTTCTTTCTCTCTCCGGCATACTTAAAGGCCTCTAAAATAATTTGAGGAGGCATGTTGTAGATCTCAATCCACTTTGCAATGTCCTGTTTTTGCATGGGGGAAATAGATTTTCGCATGAAAAATTCCGCCTTGGAAAGCATCTCCGCAATTATGGGGCTTGTCATAGTTTCCACAATTGAGTCCTTGCTTTCGGTCTTGGGATAGTAGACGTTTTCGATAAAGAGCTTCTTAAGATCCAAGAACTCTACCTCGTCTTTTTCTATTCTCACAATGCCCATGTCTTGCCAGTAGTCCCAGGCTCTCACCACGTCGGACTCGATTATGCCCAAAAGGTCGGCAATGATTTCATTTGAGACTTCTCTTCCTTCCCAAGCACGGCGAAGAGCAAGTATGTAAATTTTTACAAAATTGCCGTCGGCGGAAGGCATAAAGCTGTCTATAAATATATTTTCTACGGCGGTAAAGCCTAAGTTGTGATTAAAATCTCTTTCCAATTTAATATTCATATTTCCAACCTCATCTTATATATGTAACAAAACTTGCGAAAGAAAAAGTCGAAGAAACAATCTTCGAGCAACTCTTCTTCCTCATCACTAAGGGGATCGCCCTTATAAGTTTCAAATGTCCTTTGATATATTTTAAATCCCACGGCGGTATACATTCTTATGGCACGTGTGTTAAAGGCGGCGACTTTAAGTCTGTAGTGTGTTATGCCGTGGTGCTCTTTGCCGTATTCCATTGCAAGGGGAAGAGCAATGCGACCGATGCCTATTCCCACCATGTCCGGATTAATTACAATGCCGAGCTCGGCACTTTTTCCCGCCATCCCTTTGACGGAAATAAATCCCACAGGCTCATTGTCTTTTAAAATACACAGGTACTTGGAATTTTTTTGACTTTTCTTCCAATTATACCAGCTTAATATTTCATGCTCCCCTTTTGCCAAAAAATTATAGTCGGCAAGGTAGTTCTCCTTGTGCTTGCCCCAGTTTTCAAAAGAAAGAGCATCTTCATATGTCAAATCTTTAATTGAAACGTCCATATTTTTCACCGAGCCTTTCTCTTATTATATAGTAAATAAAAGTCTCGGTGTATAAAAAATAGACATGAGTCCATGTCTATTCTTATGTCTATTTATTTGTTTCGACATTTTCACTTTCCGCCTCTACCTCTTCAGGTGCGTCGGAAGGAAGTATTTCAATAGGATCATCGGGGTCTAAAACGCTGATCCAAGTTCTACCCCTCTTTAATGTAATTATGTTTCCAACGTTGTCTTTAAAGACAGTCTTTGAAGCCGCATCCGGTTTTTCCCAGATGATGTCTATTATTCTTCCGCTGCTTATGAGAAGTCCCTTGCCTTCTCCAATGTGGTTGATGGTAAGTGTGTCCTTGGGGCCTGTGACTTTGGAGTCTGCAAACTCGACAATTAAATTGTCAACTCTCACTTCGGCATTTGGCTTTTCATTTATTACATAGTCTTCGTCCACCAATACTTCGTCGTTTCTGTAAATGCGATAGTTGCCATCCGCCGGCACATATTCGTATCTCATCTTGTGTGTGGGGAAGAAGTTAAGAGTAATGTCGTCGCAAGGCCTCATGGCGTCGTCCATAACTTCGTCGTCAAAATTAAAGGGTTTAAACTCAGCCGTCTTGGAAATATTTCTCTTTTCCATTTGCGCCAGTATAAGTTCATCCGTAGTGTATCCGTTGTGAGGTCTCTTCTTCTTTACATCCTTGTTTCTAAAAAATGTAATGCCTTCAAGGGCAATGCCGTCAAGGTCATCGACGCCCATCTTTGGGATCTCGGCATAACCTGCATCGGAGCCGCCCCAGTGTATGTAAAGGCCGTTGTATTCAGCTGTAGTATCTACAAAGTATGGTCTTGCCGATCTTACAGGTCCCACAATCTTCGGATAGTCCTTCATAAACATGGCAAGGTATCTGGTGTACTCACCTTCAGCCTTAAACTCGTAAATAATTTCCGCATCGTTTAAACCTGATTGAGGTCTTGCGTCCGGGTGGTTGTCAATCATAATGCCCCACACACGCTTGCCTTCTATGTCCTCTTCCACTTCACTACCGCCTAAAGGTGAGTAAATTTTCTCCGGCTCAGGTGGCAACTCTTCTTTCACTTCAGGTTTAACTTCAGGCTCTTTTTCAGCAACGTCATTTTTACCGCAGGCAAAAAGCATTGAAAGAGCAAGTAATAAAATAATAAACTTAGTTAATCTCTTCATATATCCTCCTCTAAATATTATTGCACATTTACAGGCCATTATCTATATTATTGTTGTGCTATAATCTTAAAAGGAGGCGGAGATGAAAAAAGATATATCCCTCTTAAAATTATTCACGACATTTTTTAAAATAAACGCCATAACATTCGGCGGCGGCTACACAATAGTCCCTGTAGTAAAAGACATGTTCGTCAACGACTTAAAGGCCATAGATGAAGATGAAATGATTGACATAGTCGCTCTTGCACAGTCGGGTCCCGGTGCCATGGCAATATCTACATCCTTACTTACAGGCTATAAACTGAGAGGCCCTGTGGGAGCCTTGGTGTGTCTTGTAGCATCGGTGCTACCATGTCTAATCATCTTGGGACTTATTTCAAAGTTTTACACTGAATTTAAACAAAATACATACATAAACGCAGCGCTAAAAGGGATAGGAGGAGTTATATCCGCCGTACTTTTTATAACTGTATTTCGCATGGGAAAGGCGACTTACAAAAAGCACCCTGTTTTTTCATCTATACTTATGGTGGCTGTCTTTGTCGCAGGATATTTTACAAGTATTCACACGGCAATACTCATACTTTTCTCAGCCATTGTAGGAATAACCGTCTTCGGAATTGCAGATTATGAGGTGAATAAAAATGCTTAGCTTGTACACCACATTTTTAAAAATCGGAGCCTTTGCCTTTGGCGGCGGCTATGCAGTTCTCTCTCTCATAATAAAATTTGTAATTGACACGGCAGGTTGGCTGACGCCGGAAGAATTTGTAGACGTGGTAAGTATATCTCAAATGACACCCGGCCCCATCGCCATAAACTCAGCCACCTTTGTGGGACAAAAAATAGGAGGAGTCTTAGGCTCGGTAGTTGCCACATTGGGAATAGTTACGCCTCAATTTATACTTATGATGGCTCTCGGTCATCTTTTATTTACAAAGAACAAAAAATTTAAGGTCTTGGACTGGATGCTTGAGGGAATAAAGGCGGGAGTGGTGAGCTTAATATTAATCTCCGCCATCTCACTTTTTAAGACAAGCGTCTTCCAGGGAGAGTTTTTACTTAAAAATTTAGATGTAGTTGCGTCAATAACCTTTGTAATAGGTCTTATCCTCTACGCGAAAAAGGTCAGCTTGTTTAAAATCATAGGCATAGGCGCCTGTTTGGGCATCGTCCTTACGCTACTTATAAAATAATTAAAGAGGTGTGAGCCTCTTTTTTATTTTGAAATTTAAAAATTTTGAACACAAAAAAAAGACTGTGATCTCTCACAGTCTTTTGTTTTTATTAGTCTAATA
>CABTXP010000043.1 GCA_902488815.1 uncultured Eubacteriales bacterium
ACTTCGTTGTTCACATGCATGACGGAAATTAAAAAAGTATCATCTCTCAAATTCTTTTCTATTTCACGGGGACTTACTATCCCGTCCTTATCGGGAGCAATTAATGTGATATCATAGCCCAAATTCTCTAAAAGTTTTAGAGTGTTTAAAATGGCCGGATGTTCCATCTGTGTGGATATAATATGGCCTTTTTTGTGTTTTAGTGCTGTGCCTAATAAGGCAAAGTTATCGCTCTCCGTGCCCCCTGAAGTAAAAATTATTTTTTCAGGTGAAACGTTAAAGGTACTTGCCACAAGGTATCTGTTAAGTTCCAAGATTTCCTTGGAACGTTGGCCTACTGTGTGAATACTTGAAGGATTGCCCCAAAAGTTTTTGTAGGTATCTGTCATTTCCTCCAAGACTTTGTCTGAAATTTTTGTCGTTGCACTGTTGTCAAAATAAATCATAGCATCACATATCTGCCAAAGTCATGGAGTCAAATACTTCTTCAACTTTAGTTTGAATTTTTTCCAATATGTCCTTTGTCGCACATCCCGGATTCTTAATACAATCCACATCTTTTGTGCAGCAGGACAGTTCCATTTCACCTTCAAGGGAATTTATTATATCCCCGATTTTTATTTTAGACGGATCGTCGGCAAGCAGGTAACCGCCTTGAGCTCCTCTCACACTCTTAACCAGGTTGTGTTTTTTAAGACTTATAAAAAGTTGCTCCAAGTAGAGCTCGGACAAGTTTTCCATTTCGGCAATTGACTTAATGGATACAGGTCCTTTGCCGTAGTTTTCTCTAAGCCTGTACATTGCCATAAGCCCGTACCTTCCCCTTGTTGAAAGCTTCATCTTACTCGTCCTTACTTTCTTCCAAAACTTTTTTAAGAGTGTACCAAGGAAGCACCGCACACTTTACCCTTGCAGGCAGGTTTTTTATATTTTCAAAAACCAGTGCGTCTCCCAATTCTTCCTCTTCTTCTTCCGTAAGCTCTTCGCCCCTTATGTGATTGATAAAGGCGTCGCAAAGTCTTATAGCTTCTTCCTTGGGAAGTTTTTTAACTGTGTCAATCATAACGGAAGTCGAAGCTTGAGATATGGCGCATCCCATGCCCTTGTAACTCATGTCGTTAATGTGGTCACCTTTTAAATCTAAATTTAAGGTAATCTCGTCACCACAGGAGGGATTGCGACCAAGCTCTTCGTGAGTGCAATGATCCAATTCCCTTCTGTTCTTCGGGTTGCGAGATTCTTCCAAAATAAATTGTGTATATATATCATCTAAATGCATTTCATCACCCTTCCAACTTCATATAGGCCTTCTACAAATTTATCCACTTCTTCAAAAGTGTTGTAAACTGCAAAAGAGGCTCTACATGATGAGTTAATTCCCATGTATCTGTGTAAAGGTTGAGCGCAGTGATGCCCCGACCTAATTGCTATTTTATATGAATCTAAAATTGAACTTACATCGTGGGGATGTACTTCCTTAAAGTTAAAGCTTACCAATGATGTCCTGTTTGGTAACGGTGTCGTATAAATTTCAATAAATGGAAGTTTTGAAAGTTGGTCATAGGCGTATGAAGTTAGTTCTCTCTCATACTCTTCAATATTTTCAATTCCTATTCCTTCTATAAAATCTATTGCACTACTTAAAGACTTTACTCCTCCTACATTTTGAGTGCCTGCTTCAAACCTTTGAGGTGTGGGCAAAAATGTAGTCTCATCTTCATATACATATTCAATCATGTCGCCACCGTATAAAAAAGGAGGCATGTCATTTAATATATCTTCTTTACACCAAAGTACACCTATACCTAAGTATGAGTACATCTTGTGTCCTGAGAATACAAAAGCGTCGCAGCCAATGTCCTTTACATTTACTCTGTGGTGAGGCGCATATTGAGCTCCGTCCACAATGACAAAAGCATTGGGAGCTTTGGCTCTCACCTTTTCAATTATTTTCTTCACATCAGGTATTGTGCCTACCACATTTGACGCTGCTGTAATTGAAAAAACCTTACACTTGTCCGTAACTTTACTTAGTTCGGTTTCAGGTATCTGTCTGTTGTCGTCAATATAAAGGTATATGAGCTTTGCTCCTGTTTTTTCCGCAACAAATTGCCAGTTAACCAAATTGGAATGGTGCTCCATTATTGAAATGACAATTTCATCCCCTGCCTTTAGCTTTGAAAGTCCGTAGGAATAGGAGAGTAAGTTCAAACTCTCCGTTGCATTTCTTGTAAATACAACTTCGTTGGGGTTACTTGCTCCTATAAACTTCGCAACTTTTTCTCTCGTGCCTTCATATATTTCCGTGGAAACATTGGAAAAATAGTGAGCGGACCTGTGAGGGTTGCCGTTTTCGTATTTATAATACTCGCTTACAGATTCTATGACGGACTTAGGCTTTTGAACAGTTGCTCCGTTGTCAAAATAGACATAGTCCTTGCCCTTGTAGTCCCCTGATAAATATGGGAATTCTTTTCTTATTTCGTTTATTTGTTCTCTACTTAACATTACAGTAATTCCTCAATGTAATTTAAAGCTTCATCGGCTAAAACTTCAGGCAAATGTTGAATTGTACCTTGGAATTTTGATTCAATTACAAGTTTTTCCGCTTCTTTTAATGAATAGCCTCTACTCATAATGTAAAACAAAAGTTCCTTGTCCATTTTTCCCGCACTTGCCGCGTGATTTCCTTCTACATCATCTTCGTGAGAAAGAAGTGCCGGCACGGAAATGCCCTTAACATTTTCAGAAAGAAGTAGAGTAAACTCCTCTTCATTTCCTACACTGCCTGAAGAGCCTTCCTTAAAGTCTAAAGTGGCCTTTAGTTTTTTGGAAGATTCACCAACCAAAGCTCCGTTTATAATCATATTGCTTTCAGATTTTTTGCCGAAGTGATTCGACTCATACAAGAGGTCCATGTCGCCCTTGCCTGATGCGAAGTAAATGGAATCCAAGTCAACCTTACTTTCATCTCCCATAATGTATGTCTTGTAGTTTGTCACAAGTTTTCCCGATGAAAGTTCCACCTGTGATACTTGCACATCGGCATTTGCTTCAGTTACTACTGCAATACTTTCAAGAGAATTGTGATGGTCTGAATCAAATCTCACAAGTTGTAAATGAACCTTTGAATTTTTTCTTGCCAAAACTCTTATTACAGTATTTCTGTGAGTATTTGAGTCGCTACCTCTCACAACAATAGGCACTTCCATGTCGCTGTTTTCTTCAGCAACAATATCGTACCAATCATTGATCACTTCTTTATTAAAGGAACATTCCAAGGGTTCGGAGACTTTCTTCTCCCCTTTCTCAGCCTTTATTATTTCATAGTAGTCATTGTGTTCTCTATTTAATAAAACTATGTCCTTTGATGCTCCATAGTCTATATTTTCAAATTCTTTCAGCTCTAAAATTTCGGCACGGTTTTTATCTCCCGATTCAAATTCCAATTCAGTGGAGTTTACGCCGACAAATTTGAAAGTTTTAAAACTGATATTATTTACTTTCATACTTCACCTACCCGATACTTCCAACTAATTCCAAGTTAATTAAGTTGTTCATTTCAACGGCATATTCCAAAGGTAATTCCTTGGCGATAGGTTCTGCAAAGCCTCTTACTACAAGAGATCTTGCTTCTTCTTCGCTAATTCCTCTACTCATTAAATAGAAAATTACCTCGTCGCTTATTCTGCCGATTTTTGCTTCGTGACCCAAGTCTACGTTTTGATTTCTTATATCTATTGCGGGAATTGTGTCTGAACGTGACTTGGAATCAAGCATTAATGACTCACATGACGTTGTGGACTTACAATTTTTTGCATCTTCGTTAACTTTTACAAGTCCTCTGTATACCGCAATACCGCCGCCCTTTGAAATGGACTTTGAATTAATTGTAGATGTGGTATTTGAAGCAGCATGGATGACTTGCGCTCCCGTATCTATATTTTGTCCCGGTCCTGCAAAAGAAATACCTGTAAATTCACTTTTAGCACCCTCGCCTAAAAGGACTGAAGTTGGATACAACATAGAAACTTTCGATCCGAAGGAGCCTGAAATCCATTCGATTTTGCCTTTTTCTTCGACCATTGCTCTTTTGGTGTTAAGGTTGTACATATTTCTGGACCAGTTTTCAATTGTCGAATATCTAAGCGTTGCGTTTTTACCTACAAAAAGCTCCACTGCACCTGCATGTAAGTTGGAAACATTGTACTTAGGTGCTGAACATCCTTCGATAAAGTGGCAGTAAGCGTCGTCTTCAACAATAATAAGTGTGTGTTCAAATTGTCCCGCTCCCGGCGCATTCAGTCTGAAGTATGACTGTAAAGGTATGTCTACTGTTACGCCCTTGGGCACATAGACAAATGAACCCCCTGACCATACTGCATAGTGTAGAGCCGCATACTTGTGAAGCCTTGGATTAATACATTTTGAAAAATATTTTTTATACACATCTTCATATTCTCTAAGGCCCGTTTCAAAATCGGTATATACTACGCCTTGGTCTGAAAGATGCTTTTGAATATTGTGATACACAACTTCAGAGTCATATTGAGCGCCTACTCCGGATAAAATTGATTCTTTTTCAGCTTCAGGTATTCCCAATGCGTCAAATGTATCTCTTATATCTTGAGGCACATCCTTCCAGTCGTCTGAAAGATTTGCATCCGGTCTTATATATGTTGTAATTTCATCAATGTTAACTTCAGAAATGTCTGGTCCCCAAACAGGGTCATGAGAGTTTTGATAGATTTTTAATGCTTCAAGTCTCTTTTCAAGCATCCATTCAGGTTCATTTTTTTCCTTTGAAATCTGTCTGACAATCTCTTCATTTAAACCCTTTTCAGTTTTGGAACGGTAGGTGAATTTATTTTTAATATCATAGACACCTCTGTCCATTTCCTCAATTTGCATTTTTTCCTTTTCAGACATTTGAAACTCCTTCACGAATAAATCCGAAGCCTTCCTCTTCAATTCTGTTTGCCACAGATTCGTCTCCGTTTAATACAATCTTGCCGTCCATAAGCACGTGAACGTAGTCAGGACTTAGTGAACGAATTAATTCTTGATGATGAGTGATTATTAAAACCGACTTGTCTTCGTTTAAAAATTCCTTTATGCCCTCTGATACAATTCGAGTCGCATCTACGTCAAGACCTGAGTCCGTTTCGTCTAATATTGCAAGCTTTGGATTAAGCATAAGCATTTGCAAAATTTCGTTCTTCTTCTTTTCTCCACCGGAGAAGCCTACGTTTAAATATCTTTGGCTGTATCCGTGATCCATTTTTAAAAGATCCATCTTCTTGTAAAGGTCTTTTCTGAATTTTAAAATTCCCGCGTTCTCATCTTCAACAGAATTTTTTGCCGTGCGAATAAAGTTTTCAACGCTGATGCCTGAAACTTCGTAAGGATTTTGGAAAGACATAAATATACCCTTTCTCGCTCTCTTATCAGTAGAAAGGTCTGTAATGTCTTCTCCTTCAAAAAATATTTTACCGTTTAAAACTTCGTATTGCGGATTGTTCATAATCACATTTGCAAGTGTACTCTTACCGCTGCCGTTGGGACCCATAATAATATGAATTTCCCCGCTGTTTATTTTTAGGTCAATGCCCTTTAATATTTCTCTTTCGGGTATACCCGCTTTTAAATTTTCAATTCTCAATAATTCTTTAGCCATAATTCCTCCTAACCATTATTATACCAAAAAAACAAAGAATTCCTACTAATATAATAGGAATTCTTTAATAAGCTGTAAATTTTTTAATACTTTTAAGTTTTATTTGAAAAAGTTCGTCCCCGGAAACCAATATTTCTTTAGGCACATTGTTGTGATATGAGCCAGTAATATTAGGCTCATCTCTATAAAGGTATGCCTGTCCGTAGACGTGAAGATTACTCATAGGGTCAAGGCTTCCCTTTTGCAAGTAACATCCGAAAATTTTACCTGAATTTGTAAGAATTCGGGAGTTGTTAATGACAATGCCGGACAAAGACGCGCCATCCTCAATAACAGTGGGTGCATTTATAACTATCTTTGAAAATCTCATATAGGGAATTGTAAATTCAAAATTTTCCTGTAATACTTTTAAGTTTCCACCTTCAAATATAATTTGGGAAGGAGCGTCTATTGAATATACCTCGCAGTTTGAAAAGTTTTCAATATTTTGAACTGTTCTTTCAAAAATTTCTCTCTCCTTGTCTTCCAACTCTTCATAGACAATTTTATAACCTGAAAGCGTAACTCCCTCATTAATTGTGCCGTTAGCAACTAAGGTCTGAGATTGGTTTTTATAAATTGAGGTGACGTAAAGGTTAAACTCTTTGTCACCGGCTTCAATCTCTCCTTTTGTAATATTTTCCAAGGGAAATTGAAAGCCGCTTAAATCTACAGGCACTCTTTGATTCCTTTTGTTTTGGTAAAGGTCGGCAATTATTTCATTTCTGTCTTCTTTTGTAAAAAAATAATTAATGTGGCTTTCAGCAATTAATGATGCCTGAATTGAGTTCTCCATGTTTTGATTTGCTCTTACATATCCCGACGACGAGTCTAAAAGAAAAAACAAAATCACGACAAATATTAACAGAGTGAAAAGTACGGTAATGTATATGTAACCTTTATTCTTCATAGGCACACCTTAGAGCAATATCTCTACTTCTGCTTTCTTTGTCACTATCAATTCTTATTGAAAGGATTCTTCCCTTCAAGTCTAAATTCTCCACATAGCCTGTAATGTCCTTTGATATTATATTGTTGCCGCCGCGATTTGAAAAGGCGCTTTCCGTAATGTTTAAAACCTTGTCATAAGTTGTAAAGGCCTTTCTCACTATACTGTTGTCTTTGTTATCGTAAGTTATGTATATAAAACTGTTTCCGTCTTTTTTAATTATAAAAAAAGATCCGTTTCCGAGAACACCTATACTGTCTGCGGAATTAACTTCCCCTTCAATATAGTCAAGGGCATAGATCACGGAGTTCTCGCTCTCGATTTTATCTTCCACTACGTTTAAAGACTTAACTCCCGCAAGTAATAAATTTGAAGTGAGAGAGAGAATAATTGCGCCGATGGCCATAGTTACAACAAGCTCAATCAGCGTAAAGCCCCGACTTAACTGTGGAATAAAGTGTAACTTCTTTATTTGTCTTTTTATCTCTGCAAATAAGTTTGATTTCATTTAACTCTCCCACGGGATTTATAAAAACTTGAAAGTCGTACAATGCATAATCTCTTACAGGTATTGTGTCGGAGTATTGGGCGGCAATTTCTCTTTCCATTTGGGACTTGCAAGCTTCCAAAATATCCAAGTTTGTATTTTGTCTACTCACAATTTTATTTAAAGAAAAAAGCGCAGGCAAAAGCATTGCGGCAATTATTCCCACAAGTGCCACAGCAAGGACCGCATCTAAAAGTGAATAACCTTTTTTCATTCCGCCTCACCTAAATTCACATTACCGCTAACGGGAACCACGGTAATTTTATATTTTTTATTGCTCCCTAAAAAATAGAGAGTTCCTGCTCCGTCAAAAGCGGGAATCCCCCTGTTGGTAAAAGAAATAGTAACTCTGTTTGACTCTACTGATAGAAATTTAATTTCTTTAAGCTCTTTATTTGCCACGGAACTATCTTCCGTGTAAATTGAGTAACCGGTTTCGCTAAAAGTAATACTCACATACTTGGATTCCCTCTTGGCAAGAGTCCTTGTTGATAAAATATCTCTGTGAACTCTTTTAATCTCCATCTTCTCTTTAAGGCCTGCCATACTTGTAAAAGTATTGACTGAAATTGAAATTAAAATAAGTATAATTGAAACAACAACAATAAGCTCTAAGAGAGTGTAACCTTTGTGTTTTTTCATAATTTATTATCCATGCAATTAAAAAAATAATCTGCCATCAAACTGTGGAGCGCCGTATTAGGATGCACGCCGTCTATAAAATAGTCTTCCGGATTTAAAGTGTCGTCAAAAATTTTATTAAAGTCTATAATAATGACCTTGTCCATGTCTTTGAAAAAATCCTTTAACATATTTAACTTTCTCTGAACGTTTTGAAAGACGCTGTCTCCAACCCATCCGTACTCTACAGCTGAATGTGTAGGTAGAGGCGGTATCCCAAGTACCATCACTGAGTTTTGCTCTTTAATAACTTTTACAATTCCATTAAAATTATTGCAAGTAAAGTCAAAGCTGTAATTCATAAAAAAATCATTTAGCCCCGCCATTACAAAAGTATACTCTGAAAGCTTCACCATTCTTATAGCGGTGAGTACATCCGCCGTTGTAGCTCCGTTTGCTCCGTAATTAAATTTATTTTTACTAACCAAATAGACCCAGGACTTATCCTCCGGAACACCGAAGCCTCGTACCAATGAGTCGCCGAAAAATTTCATATTAAAAAAAGACCCGGCCTTAATCAATAAGTCCGAGACGTTTTAAAATTAACTTGTAGCCATCTGCTCCGAAGTTTAAACTTCTGTTTATTCTTGAAATAGTAGCGGTGCTTGCGCCGGTTTTTTCTTCTATTTCATGATATGTCTTTCTGTCTACTAAAAGTTTAACCACTTCAAGTCTTTGAGCAATTGCCTGCAACTCTTTAATTGTACAAATATCTTCAAAAAATCTATAGCATTCTTCTTGGTCTTTAAGCATCAAAACCGCTTCAAAAAAACCGTCAATTTGTTCTGATTTAATCTTTGATTGGTAAGCCATAATAACCCTCCTTAAAATTCAATCTCATAGTAGCAATTTTTCACGTTAAAGTCAAGAAGAGCAGTAAGTTATTTTTTGTATTGATTTTATAACATTTCACAATTAAATTTACAAAACAAATAAGATTATCTACATTTATTACAATTACATTTTTATAGCTTTTGTAGCAATATATGTTTTAATATTGAGGTCATGCAGTCTTCCGAAACCATTTGTATCTTCGTATAAATCAAGTAATGTAAATCCTGCTTTAAGTTGTCCTCCTATTTGCTCTGTCATGTTGTGTGAAAACTGCATGCCACAATTTTCTTTTAATAAAAAGTCTTTGGCTTTTTCATCAAGTAGCGGATTAAAAGGCATCTTCCAAACTATTCTGTTTTCATCATTATCTACTATATAATTGATTTCATTATTTAGACCTGCAAGAAATAATCCTCCTTTTTTAAGAACACGATACGTTTCTTTAAATACATGAAAAACATCTTCAATATAACAATTTGATATGGGATGAAAAACTAAGTCAAATGTTTCATCCTCATAAGGAAAAGTTTTTGTCATATCGCCAACTACAGCTTCAATTTTATATCCTTCTCTTTCTGCAACTTTGATTTCAGATTCAATTTGTTTTAAAGAATTATCAAGTACACTGCAATTTGCTCCTAATGCATTAAAAATTGGCATTTGTTGTCCTCCACCTGATGCAAGTCCCAAAATTTTTTTGCCGTTTAAGTTGGCAAGCCATTCATGAGGGACTGCCTTTGTCGGTGTAAGCAAAACTTTCCAGATTCCTTTTTTAGCATTTAGATACTCTTCATGTGATATAGGTTTCCCCCATTCCCATCCTTCTTCTACCCATCTATCTATAGTCTCTCTATTTGTATCCTGATACGATTTCAATGTTATCACCTCAAACATTTTATTTTACAATACAAACGGTTATAAGATTGATGTAATTCTTTAAATTAATTCATTATATTGTCACATCTATTATTATAACAACGACAGAAGGCAAGGCAAAACAAAATGGATGCCACC
>CABTXP010000044.1 GCA_902488815.1 uncultured Eubacteriales bacterium
AATTCATTTGGCATTTTATTTTTTTGATCGCTTATCTCAAGAATGTCTATTACAGAATCAACATATTTTTTATCTACCGCATCCCCATCTAGACCAAAGGGAATAATTATATTCTCATATACATTTAGCATGGGCAAAAGATTATATGCTTGAAAGACAAAACCGATATTTCTTCTCCTAAAAATGGTTCTCTCATCATCTTTTAAAGCATAAATGTCTGTACCATCAATCATTACTTTCCCACTTGTGGGATAATCAAGTCCACCTAACAAATGTAATAGAGTTGATTTACCGGATCCTGATGCTCCAATTATAGAAATGAATTCCCCTTTTTCTACATCGAAAGATACTCCGTCAAGAGCTCTTACTTCCACGTCATTTGTTTTATAATATCTTTTTAAATTTTCTACTTTTAGCACAAATATCACCTCTTTACATTTAATGTAACATTCCTATCTTACAAAGTACTTACAAGACTTCTTACAGCTTTGTAAGAAAAAAGACTTCTCACAAAGGGAAGTCTACTGAAAATTTTATTCTATTTTCGTCTAAAGACGCTCTTATATTTCCGCCATGTTTTTCTATAATTTCTCCGGCTATAAAAAGACCTAAACCCAAACCATCCTTGGAAACTGAATTTTTTCCTCTATAAAATCTTTCAAATATCTTTGGCAAAGTTTCTTCTGATAAGTCTTTGCACTCATTATCTATGTCTAAATTATAGTTTAGATAAGACTTATAAATTGAAATATTAATAGTAGAGCCCTTTGGCGAGTATTTTATTGCATTATCTACCAGATTGTGGATAGCTTCTTTGAGCCATCTTTCATCCAAATCGAAAATTAAGTCTTCATCTTTTAAATTAATGCTTATGTCTTTTTCATCTAATGTGACTTCAAATTCTCTTAAAACATCTTTTACCAAGTCTTTTAAATTTGCCGGATTTTTTTGTAAGACAATAATATCAGATTCAAGCCTGGAGGATTTTACCAGGTTTTGAATTAAAAATTCTAGTTTATTAAGCTCATACTTTATAATTTCAATATACTCATCTTTAGGATTATCTTCTAAAAGACTGATGTATAAAGAAAGATTGGTAATGGGCGTCTTGGTTTGATGTGATATATCCGCTATTAAGTCCTTTGTTTTATTTTTTTCTATATTTATTTTCGCTTCTTTTACTTGGCTGGCATACAAAAACTTAATGAGCTTTGATTTTATTTTAGATAATTCCTTTTCATCAAATTCTGTAATTTCTAAATTTCCATCCAAAGCCTTATCAATATAGTCTGAGAGTTCACTCATTTCACTTCTCAGGACAATATATTTATATAAAATAATTCCAATTATAATAGCTAAAAGACCTATTAAAAATTCCATTTATATCCAACTCCAAAGACTGTTTCTATTGGGTCATAGGGTTTTAATTTATTTCTTATTCTAGAAATGTTGACACTAAGAGTATTCTGGTCAATAAATTCATCATCTATTCCCCAAACAAAATCAAAAAGTAATTCCTTAGTAATAACTTGAGACTTGTTTTTTATCAGGTAGTATAAAATTCTTGTCTCTGTCCTTGTGAGATCTATATTTTTATTGTCTACATAGAAATTATTTTCATTGAAATTAAAGTCTAGACCATCTTTATTATAAATGTTTAAATCGCCAGGTGATATTTTTTCAAAAGCTCTTTTTATCTTTGCTTCTAAGATTCCTAAAGAAAAAGGTTTAGTTAAATAGTCGTCTGCCCCTAGATTTATAGCTGAAATTATATATGCCTCAAGATCTATAGCTGATAAAACTATAATGGGAATTGATGAAGATTGTCTAGTATATTTTATTATTTCAAGCCCATCTCCATCTGGTAAGTTCATATCAAGTAGAATCAAATCAACACTAAAAATAAAAGTTTTAGCTTCACTAATTGTGTTTACAGAAAAAATTTCATATTCTTTATTTAAGGCTATGGAAAGTCCTTTATTTAAATTTTTATCATCTTCAATTATTAATATCTTTTTCATATTTTAACGTCCTTACTTCTTTAAGTATAATATTATATTTCTTTCCTTGTATAACGCTATTAATATATTTCCTTTAACGCAAAGCTGTTAAGTTTGTATTCAATCATTCCCTCTCTTTGCATCTTGGAGAGTTCGTTTGACAAAGCACTCCTGTCTGCGCACAGGTACTGTGCAAGCTGCTCCCTGTTAAAGGGGATTGTAAAGGTGGAGCTTCCCCTTGTCACACTTTGCTCCGACAGATAGGAGATAAGTTTGCCTCTTATGGTCTTTTCGGAAATGTGTTTCATCCGAGAGTGAAGGTTTAAGGTTCTCTTAATCGAAATCAAGAATAGGTTTTGCATCAGAGCGCTTTCTTCTCTTGTCGATCTTAACATGTCCTTTATATTTAAAAAGAGTACCTTGCAATTTTTATTTGCCACCACGTCGTTTTGAAGCTTCGCACCGGGAATCGCGGCATAGGGCACGGCAAAAACTTCCCCGCCTTTTATACTTCCCAAGATGGACTCGTTGCCCCAGTAGTCGTATGCCACGGCGTTGGCACTGCCTTCCAAAATCAAACCTATTTCATCTACCACATCTCCCGTGCGATAAATGACTTCTTTGTTTTCAAAAGTTTTTTCGTAGCCATGATAGTGTGAGATGGCAGATTTAATTTCCCCTTCCTCCATGTCTTTAAAAAGTTCCGTGTGTTTTAAAAAGTTATAGTCCATGTTTCTCCTTTTGTTGTAATAACAACATACTTTAATTGCATTTTAATATATCATCTACTTACAGTCAAAGGAGGAGTTATGAAGAGAAATATTATAAAGATAGATGAAGACAAGTGTATAGGATGCGGTCTTTGTGTCAATGCCTGTCAAGAAGGAGCCATTGAGCTGATAGCCGGCAAGGCCAAGCTAATGAGAGAGGACTACTGTGACGGCCTTGGCAACTGTCTGCCACACTGCCCCGTTGATGCCATCAATATGGAAGTAAGAGAAGCGGAAGCTTTTAACGAAGAAGCCGTTAAAGAAAATATTAAAAAGATTGAGGAGGAGGAGGAGAAAGTTTTGCCCTGCGGATGCCCCGGTTCAAATTCAAAAGAAATACATAGAGAGAAGAAAGTTAATATAGAAACCCACGCACCTGTTGAGAGCGAGCTGAGACAATGGCCCGTTCAAATTAAGCTTGTGCCTGTTAACGCCCCTTACTTCAAGGACGCGAAGCTCTTGGTCGCTGCGGACTGCACCGCCTTTGCTTACGGCAATTTTCACGACAAGTTTATTAAAAATCACATTACTTTAGTTGGATGTCCCAAGTTGGATGACGTGGACTACTCGGATAAGCTTACGGAAATTATTAAAAACAACGACATTAAAAGCGTAACTGTAGTGCGTATGAAAGTGCCTTGCTGCGGCGGCATTGAAAGAGCTGTTGTAAATGCTCTTAAAAATTCCGGCAAAATGATCCCATGGCAAGTAGTGACGATTTCAACAGACGGCAGAATTTTAGATTAATATTGGCATACAAAAAAAGCTATGGCGTACCATAGCTTTTTCTTTGTTTACTATTTGTAACTATAAAATTCATATCTTGAATCCGGTTTAAAGTATCCGTTATTATCTACATAACCGTAAATTCTTACATAGTATTTGCCATTGGCATCAGGTCCGTATATTTCATCTCTACTATTTAATGTTACGTATCCATCGTTATTGCCTCTAACAGTAACTTGAGATTTATAATAGTCATTTGTGTAGAATTTATTTAGATAAACTTTATATCTGTTATAGTAATTGTTTGAATAATAATCTATCGTGCCTTCTGCTACTACTGTTTGATTGTAATAGTTGTAATTGTAGTCATATCTGCCTAAAATTTTAATATATTCAACATATTGACCTGTGTAGTCAAATCTTAAGCCTACTTTTTTACCTCTTAAAGAGTCTAAATTATCATAGAAAGGTATCCACCCATTGTTACCTTCATCTACTACCTTATAGTCATCTTTCAAGTTATAAGATCTGCCGTTGTCTAATTGAATTTGTTTTGGCTTTGACCATGAATTTGTACCGGTTACATATCCTTCTACATCATAATTTGTTGAGCCTGCCACTACTTTGTAGTTAGTGTCAAAGCTTACAATATCACCTTTGCCGGATCCGCTTGCATAATCTCCGAAAGATCTTTGATAGTATTGATTATATGATCCTGCTGAATTTGACAATTTGGCGTCTCTCAAAGAATTGTGTACGTAGAATTTATATTCCTTGTTGTCGTCCAACCTTACAGTGATGTACATGTAGTTTGTAAATCCGGAGTTTGTGCCTCCGCCGACTACTGTTGCACCTTCGACTTTACCTGTTCTCGGATAAACTATGGCGTTTGTAATTTCCTTTCTGTTGTTTGCGGTAAATTCAATTCTGTCGCCTTGTTCCAATCCGTTTAAGCCGTAAATTCTCTTGCCCAATTTATAAATTTGAGCATTTGATGCCAATGTGAAGTTATTTGTTTCAGTGCCGCGATCATAGGGTGCTGTTGAAATTTCTTCATCTTGTAAATAAGAACTTCTATAGTCAATTGTCAAATTGTTGTTGCCAATATATCTGATGTAACCTGTTGTTTGAGAATCTGAGAAGTTTTTGTCAATAATGTCAATCTTGGTTGCCGTACCTAAGTTGTCAGATCCTGTGTTTTCAGGTTTGTAAGTAATCTTTACAAGTAAATCTTTTTTAAGTGATGAGAAGTTTTGCTTGTTGCCCTTGTATTCAATCTTCGTGTTTTCGTCAAGTTTGAATATTGAGGCATTTGATCTGCCTGATATCTTTACAATAATTGCTGTAGGATAGTCAGCCGGGTCTGTAAAGATTTTAGCTTCTACTGTTTGTTCGGCTCCCGCTACCTTACCTGATTTTAAATACTCATAAGATGTGTCGGTAATAAGAGCCATTTCACTTCTTCTGATGCCTCTTGAGCCGTTAAAGTAACCTTCGCTGCCTGTGGATTTGAATATGCCCGCATCAACTAAGGATGCAAGGTAACCCTTTGTAACGGCAGGTATCTTGTCAATGTCATTGTGCTTTAATAAATTTGTATCTCCTTGTCCTGAAAGTCCCAAAGCCTTTGCATAGTAAACTGCAACTGCATTTCTTTCAGGATATGCTCTGTCGGCACCCACCTTAAAGTAGTTCATTGAAGATGCCTTTGAAACATCGGATACGCTCATTATTTCTCTGTAAAGCATGTAACTTACCGAGTCAATTGCCCAGTCACTTACGCCGTATTTTTTAACAGTATCCTTGTACTCACTTCTTGCCTTTGCAAGTTCACTACTTGTCGGGTTTAAAAGTCCTGTCAAAAGCTTTGCAGTCTCTTCAAAGGAAACATATTTGTTGGGATAGTACTTACCGTCGTTAAATCCTTTGATAATTCCTTGGTCGGCAAGTTTTGATATTGAGGGTGCTGCCCACTCCCAACCTGTTCCCACGTCGGGGAATGATTTTGCAAATATTATAGTCGGTACAAGAGTTGCTGCAGCAATGGCTACAGTTAAAACTTTTGTAAATTTTTTCATGATAAACCTCCTTGTTTGAAATTATTATAACACAGGAAATGGTTTTTAATGTTACAACTTAATTGCAAATGTGTAATTTTACTTAAATTTTGATGAAAAATCCCCATGCTGTGGTATAATTTTGTTATAAGAGGAGGACCTATGAGATATTTACCTGTGAGCATTGATACAAAGGGGAAGAATTTTCTTGTAATCGGTGCAGGCGACACTGCCTATGAAAAAGTATTGAGACTTATGGATTCTGACGGAAAAATATACATAATCGGAGAGGAAATAATTCCGGAGCTTAAAGAACTGCAAATTGACAATCCGGACAGAATCTTTATTAAAGAACAAAGGATTAACAAATCTTTTGTGTTTTTTGCCTATGACTATGTAATTATAGCTACAGATGATTTGGAATTAAACGACGTCCTTGAACTTAGAGCAAGGAAGTCCGGCATAAGCTACATGAGATGCGACGGCGAATACGGCTCCACATTTTTAATAGGAGACTATGTAACCAACGGCGACATTACCGTGGCACTTTATAACGAGCTTAACAATCCCCCTGTGGAACAAAAAATTGCAGATGATTTGCAAGAGTTAATTGACAGCTACAACATGGACAAATTTAAAATATTATCTGAAATAAGAAAGACTTTGCTCAGAAGAAATTCGCCCAATGTTGATGCCGTTATAAGAGAACTTTACGACAGAGAAAAGCTTTCAGTAGATATGTATCTTAGAGACTTAAATGCAAAGGCTCCTACCGACACGGACTATGCCCTTGTAGAAGACATAGTTAAAGAAAACATTAAGTTGGAAGACGTGAAAAAGGATGGAGAAAATTCTGAAGAAGTAAGTCCTTTTACCAAGGAATTAATTCAAATAAATCACAAGCGTCAAAGAGAAGAAAATAAAATTGAAAGAGAAATCAGCGACTACTCCGACAAGTCGGCAAAGAAAGAAGATGAAGGTCCCGAAGTTAAATCTGTAGACCCCAAAAATTTGGAATCGGCTGAAGTGGAAAACACAAAGGACATTAAAGAGCCTACACCTGCTGAAGATGTTGAAGACCATAAGGAGAAGCACGAAGAAGCCGAACAGTTAAAGCTGAGTGACTTTGAAGAGAAACCTATGGAAGAACTTCCGAAGGCGGAAGACTTCTTTAATCTTCCCTTGGAAGAAGAAAAGCCTGTTGAAGAAGAAAAAACTTCGGAAGAAGTAATTAAACTTCCCGAACCTGATGAAAATTTACCTGCGGTTGAAGAAGAAAATTTGCCGGCAGTTGAAGCACCTGAAGCACTTACGGAAACAAAAGAGCCGGAAGTAACTGAAGGAGAAATAATTTCAGAAGACAAAGAAGTCACAAAGCCTCATAAGAAAATAAATTGGGACGAACCAATTACAAAAGAGGAACCTGTAAAGGTTAAGGAAGAGACAATTATCTTCGACCACAAAGATTTATTTGACACAAGTGAAATCGACAGAGCCATAGAAGATCCGAAACAGGAGAGAAGTTTTATTGACGAGCTTGAAGAAAAATATAGATTGGAAGAAATATTAAACTCCGCAAAGGATGAACCGGATCACTTCCAAAGTTTTGAAGCACCGGAAGTAGAAAGAGTTGAACACAGAGAAACCCCAAGGAGAAAAAGAAAGGCTGCCAAAAAAGAAGGCGGTTTCTTCAAGAGCATAATGAAAAAAACACAAGAGTTCTTCGAGTCGGATGACAATGAAGACGATGAATAAAAAAATAAAGTCTAACCGATTAAGGTTGGACTTTTTTTTGGTCTAAATTATCTATGTGGTAACTATATAAATTTTCGTAGTAGTAAGAGGTTTGTATCCCCCTCATATAGACCTGCCTGTTGTCTATGTCTTCCGTTATAGCGGACTTTAAAAGATGCTTTATCTCAAGACTGTTTACCGGGGAACGCTCCATGGCACTAAGGTATTGGAATTTGTCGACTTTTACCCAGTCAATACAAACTTTTAAATTCTTTTTTAAAATTAAATCCAACCATATCCTGGTCGCTCTGCCGTTACCCTCTCTAAAAGGATGGGCTATATTCATCTCCACATACTTGTCTATGATTTCATCAAAATTATTTTCAGGCATTTTTTCAATAATTTTTAAGTTCTCATTTAAAAATAAAATCGGTGCAAATCTGAAATTGCCTTTTGCCAAGTTCACATTTCTAATCTCACCTGCAAATTCAAATATGTCTTGAAACAAATATCTGTGAATGTCTTGAAGTCCTTTTACCGTGCCTACTTCCATTTCATTTATTAAATTGTTGTCCCACAGTTCAATTGAACGTTTCTTGGATAGAAGCTCTTCGTCTTTCATTCTTTCTCCTTTAAATTCGGTATTTATCAATTCGTGCACCATATCTATTTATTATTATAATTCATGAAGTATAAAATTGGTTAATATAAAGAAAAAAAGAGCATATTTTTAACATTGCTCTTTTCTTTAACTTTCAAATTTAAAAGTTTATAAATTTTTGTGGTGCGGAGAAAGGGACTTGAACCCTCACGAGTGATACTCACATGCTTCTGAGACATGCCTGTCTGCCATTCCAGCACCTCCGCCAATGAGTCTATTATATATTTTGTAGACAAATTTTAAAAGTCTTAATCAAAATAAAGTAAAGGCAGCTCCATGAGCCGCCCTTTAGTCTTCGCAAATTCTTTCCGTTATTCTCACTCTCTTGTTGTTAAGATCTATTTCACATTCACAACCCAAGGGAATTATTGTCCGAGGGTGTGCGTGTCCGAAGTTAAGGTTGTACATAAGAGGTGTCTTTATGTCTTCAAAAATCTTTTTCAAAACTTCTTTGTATTCTTCGTAATAGGTTTCGTCTTGAGGCTTGCCTATTAAAACGCACTTCACACTTTCAAGTATGCCCCTGGTCTTAAAGATTTGAAGATATTTTTCGTACTTCTCCGGTTTGATTTTTCTCTCGCAGGTTTCCAAGATCAAGACCTTATCCTTAAAGTCCTTTGCCTCGGGAATGAGTTTGTATTTTTTAAAGTCCTTGTACTTTTCCGCATCTTCCATTATATACATGCCATCCGCCAAAGCTTCAATACAACCGCCAAAGAGTTTGCCTCTTACAACTCCCGTGCCTTTTAAGACTTCATAGCCGTGAGTTTCTTTCGCCGACTTTCTCTTTGTGCCCAAACTTTTTTCAGAAAAATCTTCCCTCTCATAGTACCAGGTCTTTGCCGGTTCAATTTCGTAAGCCTCTCCTGTAAATAATTTTTCAATGTAGCTAAGAGTGTAGTCCGACATTTCTCCCGACAGGTCTGCAAAGTCCGTCAAAAACGCGGGGCCGTAGTATGAAACAAGTCCCAGCTTTTGAAACATAAGGTGGTTTACACTTGTATCTGAAAAGCCCATAAATATTTTGGGATTGTTTTTCACCGCGTCTTTAAACTCTTCATCTTCTATTAAATACTTTAATGTCTTATGTGTGTCTGTGCCTCCAATGGCTGATAAGACCATCTTTATACTTTCGTCTTTAAAGGCGTCTTTTAAATCTTCCGCCCTTGCCTTGGGATTGTCGCGCAAAAATTCTATTCCCTTTAGAGAATTTTTCATAAAGACGGGAACGAGTCCCAAAGCTTTAAGATTTGCTATGCCAATCTTCAGTTGATGCTCTGCAAATTTTTCTCCAAGTACGCCTCGTGACAGAGAGACTATCGCGACCTTGTCTCCCCTTTTAAGTTTCTTCGGTTTAATCATTTTTATCACCTTTAATTATTTTAGCACAAGTTATTTTAATTAAATCGTAATAAAAATTTCAAAATATAGATCGGAAGAGCACACGTCTGA
>CABTXP010000045.1 GCA_902488815.1 uncultured Eubacteriales bacterium
AATTTTTGCAGGTATTGTAACGAGATTCCCAATGGACATAGTTCAATCCTATAACTTGGTTAAACAAGGATATGCAAGTCCTATATTCTTCATACTTTTCATAATACTTGCTATTTTAATCATCGTATTTGTAGTAGCACTTAACGAAGGGGAAAGAAGAATTTCAGTTCAGTACGCGAAGAGAGTTGTAGGAAGAAAGATGTACGGCGGACAATCCACACATATTCCGATTAAGGTATTGATGTCAGGAGTTATGCCTATAATCTTTGCCAACTCAATATTGGCAATTCCCGCAACTATTGCAATGTTTATGCAAGACGGAAGTAAGGGTAAAGACTTTATAATTAAATGGTTTACCACTCAAGGTACACCGGGTACAGTACTTTACATTATTTTAAGTGTAATACTTATTATATTCTTCACTTACTTCTATACGACTATTCAATTTAATACTGTTGAATACTCAAAGAACTTGCAACAAAACGGTGGATTTATTCCGGGCATAAGACCTGGTAAACCCACAAGCGATTATATGCAAAGAGTGTTAAACAGATTGGTACTTCCGGGAGCTATTGCACTTGCAATACTTACCGTATTACCGGTTATATTAGGTAAAGTGGCGGGACTGCCCTTTAGTTTCGGCGGTACGTCAATGATTATCGTAGTAGGAGTTGTACTTGAAACCGCTAGAGTCTTGGAACAACAAATGTTAATGAGACACTACAAAGGCTTCTTAAAATAAGAGGAGATAATAAATGAGACTTGTAATATTGGGGCCACCGGGAGCAGGCAAAGGCACTCAAGCAGAATATATAGTTAACGAATATAAAGTTCCTCATATTTCAACAGGGGATATATTTAGAGAAAATATTAAAAACAACACTGAACTTGGCAAGAAAGCCAAGTCATACATGGACCAAGGTCTACTTGTGCCGGACGAACTTGTAAATGAAATCGTAGCTGACAGACTTAAAAAAGACGACTGCAAAGACGGATTTTTACTTGATGGCTATCCGAGAACAGTAGCTCAAGCTGTAGTGCTTGACTCTGAACTTAAAAAGATGGGCACAAGCTTGGACAGAGTTGTAAATGTAGCTGTAGCAAGTGAAGTTTTAATAAAGAGAGCAGTTGGAAGAAGAGTCTGCAAAGTTTGCGGCGCAACTTACCATGTAGAGTTTAATCCTCCCAAGGTTGAAGGCGTATGTGACAACGACAACAGTCCTTTGATCCAAAGGGATGACGACACTGAAGAAACTGTTAAGAAGAGAATAGAGGTTTACAACAACCAAACATCTCCTCTAATAGATTATTACAAAGCCCAAAACCTACTACTTTCAGTAGACGGGGTTCAATCAATCGAAAAAGTTTTTGAAGATATAAAACACGGATTGGATAAATAATGGATAGTACCTTTTTAATAAAAGAAGGAACTGTGACAAAGGCTTTGGCGGGTAGAGACAAGGGAAAAGTTTTTATCATATTAAAAATTTTGTCTGAAGATTATGTATTAATTGTTGACGGCAAGAGAAGAACCTTGGAAAACCCGAAGAAGAAAAAAATTAAACATTTGGCTCTTTACAAAGATGTTATTGAGCTTAATGTGGAATATTTAAACGACAGCTATATTAGAAAGATGCTAAAACCCTACAGCAATGAAGGAGGCGAGGGACTATGGCAAAAGAAGATGTAATTGAGGTTGAGGGTACTGTAGTTGAAGCTCTACCCAACACCAATTTTAGAGTGAAGCTGGACAACGGGCATATAATCCTTGCTCATATTTCCGGTAAACTGAGAATGAACTATATAAGAATTCTGCCGGGTGACAAAGTTACTCTTGAGCTTTCGCCTTATGATTTGACTCGTGGTAGAATTACTTGGCGTAAAAAGTAACCTACAGTACAGGAGGGATATAATGAAAGTAAGACCATCTGTTAAGAAGATGTGCGAAAAGTGTAAAATTATAAAAAGACGTGGACGAGTAATGGTTATCTGTGAAAATCCAAAACATAAACAAAGACAAGGATAAGGAGGGTAGCATTAATGGCAAGAATTGCAGGTATTGACTTACCGAGAGAAAAGCGAGTAGAAATAGGCTTAACTTATATCTACGGAATTGGAAAATCAAGAGCTCAAGAAATTCTTACAAATGCGGGCGTTGACTTTGACACAAGAGTTAAAGATTTAACCGAAGCGGAACTTGCAAAGATTAGAGAGCAAATTCACAATTACCACGTTGAAGGGGACCTACGTCGTGACGTTGCTCTTAACATTAAGAGACTTAGAGAAATTAATTGCTATCGCGGCATTAGACATAGAAAAGGTCTTCCCGTAAGAGGTCAAAAGACCAAGACCAATGCAAGAACCAGAAAAGGTCCTAAGAAATTGGTATCTAAGAAATAGGTAAGGGAGGGTTATAATGGCTAAAAAACCGGGTAAAAAGACGGTAACACGCGTTAAAAGAAGACAACGTAAAAATATAGAAAAAGGTCAAGCTCATATATCTTCAACCTTTAACAACACAATGGTTACACTAACCGACATGACCGGTAATGTAATCTCATGGGCAAGTGCCGGACAATTAGGCTTCAGAGGCAGTAGAAAATCTACACCTTTTGCAGCACAAGAAGCAGCACAAGAAGCGGCATTAAAGGCAAAAGAACATGGACTTAAATCTGTTGAAGTATATGTAAAAGGACCGGGCTCAGGCAGAGAAGCTGCTATAAGATCGCTTCAAGCTACAGGACTCGAAGTAACAATGATTAAAGACGTTACACCGATTCCACACAACGGATGCAGACCACCAAAGCGTAGAAGAGTTTGATTTTTTGTAAAGTAGCTGTTCCTATAAAGGAGGACTATAATGATTGAAATAGAAAAACCAAGCATCCAAATAGATGAAATGTCCGACGACGGTAGGTTCGGTAGATTTATAGTTGAACCCTTGGAAAACGGCTATGGTATTACACTTGGAAACTCGCTGAGAAGAGTGCTTTTGTCATCTCTTCCCGGCACCGCAGTTTCATTTGTAAATATCCGTGGCGTGGAACATGAGTTTGCTACATTACCGGGAGTCCTTGAGGACGTACCTGAAATCATTTTAAATTTAAAAGGATTGGTACTTAAGTCAAGTAGCGACGCGCCGGTTAAAATCGTAATTGAAAAAAAAGGTGAAGGCGAAATCAAGGCAGAAGACATAACAGTCGGCCCCGAAATACAAATCTTTAATCCTAAAAAACACATAGCAACTTTAAACGAAGATGCAGACGTGTATATGGAACTGACAGTTGAAAGAGGAAGAGGCTATGAACCTGCCGAACTTAAAAAGGATGAAGTTTCCACAATAGGAATTATTCCCATTGATTCAAACTACACTCCGGTGACAAAGGCAAATTGGAAAGTTGAAAACACAAGAGTAGGACAAAGAACCGACTATGACAGACTCATATTGGAACTTGAAACAGACGGTTCAATGAAAGCCGATGAAGCAATATCTCTTGCAGCTAAAATTTTAACAGAGCACTTTGACTTATTTATTTCCCTCACACAAACTTCAAGCGACATGAATATTATGGTTGAAAAAGAAGAAGACGAAAAAGAAAAAGTACTTGAAATGGCAGTAGAGGAACTTGATCTTTCCGTAAGAAGTTTCAACTGTTTGAAAAGAGCAAACATAAATACTGTAGAAGAGCTTACAGAAAAAACCGAAGAAGATATGATGAAGGTTAGAAACCTGGGCAAAAAATCTTTGGAAGAAGTTCAAAATAAACTTGCAGAATTAGGTTTAAGTTTAAAGGAAAGTGAAGAGTAAGGAGGGATTAAGTGGCTAAACTTAGAAAGTTGGGAGTAACAACTCCTCACAGAAAAGCCATGCTTAGAAACCTTGTAACAAGTCTTTTGAGAGAAGAAAAAATCGAAACAACAGTTACAAGAGCAAAAGAAGCAAGAAGAATGGCAGAAAAAATGATCACACTTGGCAAGCGTGGAGACCTTCACGCAAGACGTCAAGCATTAGCATATATATACGACGAAGACGTAGTTACAAAACTATTTGAAGAAATCGCTCCAAAATACAGTGAAAGAAACGGCGGCTACACCAGAATAATAAAGATGGGACCCAGAAGAGGGGACGCTGCTGAAATGGCAATTTTGGAACTTGTATAAAATTTTTCTCCGCGGAGGAAAGAAAAAATTAACAGACCTGTATAAGTGAAAGCTTGTAGAGGTCTTTTTTTATTGCAAATTAAATTCCACTAAATTAATCATCGCAGGCGCGAGCATGTGAAAATAATTTAATCTCCGCTAAAGTCCGCATATTAAAGGTTAAATAAATATGTGGTATTATAAGCACAAGGAGTGGTGGAATGACCCTAAAAGAAGTTATCAAATATTTTAAAGACAGTGGCCTTGAAGAGAGAATAGTGATCTTTGACGAGAGCACGGCAACGTCAGCTCTCGCGGCACAAGCATTGGGCTGCGAAGAAAGCCGCATTGCAAAGTCCATAACATTTAAAGACAAAGAGGGTGGCGCAATAATGATTGTGACCTCGGGAGTTAAAAAAATCGACTCGAAAAAATTCAAAAGTGTCTTCGGCGCAAGACCAAAGATGCTCACTCCTGAAGAGGTAGTAGAGCTAATTGGCTACCACGTAGGCGGCGTGTGCCCTTTCTTGGTGCGAGAAGGTTGCAAGGTATACATAGATGAGTCCTTAAAAGAATTTGACTTTGTCTATCCGGCATGTGGCTCGGATAACTCTACAATCAAACTATCAATTCCGGAGCTCGTAGAGCATTCCAAGGCTCTTAATTTTGTAGATGTGTGTAAATAAAAAAATTCAACCATACGCCGAAACAATTTGTCTAAAGATACATTAATATAATAAAAATGTTCTTTGTCCGATCAGGTGGCAAAGATTAAAACTCAGGAGGTTAAATGGAAAAATATAAACTGATAGAATCAAAATACTTGGAAGAAGTGGCGGGGGAGTGCAAGGTCTACGAACACATTAAGACCGGCGCAAAAGTCCTTACCATTTCAAATGACGATACAAATAAATCCTTCGGCATTGCCTTCAGGACAACGCCTGAAAATTCAAAGGGCACGGCTCACATAGTGGAGCACTGTGTCCTCCAAGGCTCAAGAAAGTACAGAACCAAGGAGCCTTTTATGGATATGTTGAAAAGGTCGGTGCAAACTTTTTTAAATGCCATGACCTATCCCGACAAGACCATGTACCCCATTGCAACTCGTAACGAAAAAGACTTTTACAACCTGATGGACCTGTACCTGGACGGAGTGTTTCATCCTTCGATGTATGAAGAGAAGAAAATCTTTTTGCAAGAAGGCTGGCACTACGAGCTGCAAGATATAGAGGGCGAGCTTACAAGATCAGGCGTGGTCTTTAACGAAATGAAGGGCGCATATGCACAGGCGGACTCACAAATTTTTGATGCCGTGACCTTTAACCTACACCCGGAGAGCACCTACGGCGTAGACTCAGGGGGAGATCCCATGGAGATACCCAAGCTTTCCTATGAAGAATTTTTGGCTTTCCACAAGAGATACTACCATCCTTCCAATTCCTATATCTATTTATACGGCAATTTGGACATGGAAAAAGCTTTAAACTTTATAGACGAAAACTATATCGGCAAGTATGAAAAGGCCAATCCGGATTCAGACGTGAAGCTTAATCCGCCATTTGAAAGCATGAAGAAGCTCACTTCATACTATTCCATCACCAAGGACGAAATGGGCCCAATGAAGGACGTCCTCACATACAGCGTGTCCGTAAACGAAGGGGACGACCCTATGACAAGCTTTATGCTGAGCTTCCTGTCGGAGCTTTTAGTCACATCGGAAGCGGCACCTGTCAAACTTGCACTGCAAGAGGCGGGCATAGGAGAAGAAATATCCTATTTCACCAACTCCTCAAAGCCCTTCGACTTTACAATAATTGCCAAAAACACGGACAAAAGTTACGAAGATAAATTTATGGAGATTATTGAAGGCACGCTGCAAAAGTTGGTAGAAGAAGGCATAGACAAAAAATTTATCAATGCCACCTTAAATAAATTTGAATTTTTGGCAAGAGAAGGCTACGGATCACAAAAGGCGATTATCTACTTTATCATGGCAATGAAAACGTGGCTTTATGACAAAAGCCCGATCGAAGCCTTGGAGTTAAACGACATTATAAAAAAAGTGCGCAGTGAAATCGACAACGGCTTTGTAGAAAAATTTATCCAAAAATATTTAATCGACAACCCGTACAAAATGTCCTTAACAGTTCTGCCCAAGGTGGACATGTCAAAAGAAAATGAAGAAGAGCAGCAAAAAGAACTTAACGAGTACAAAAAAACATTGTCGGAAGATGAATTAAAAGAAATAATTCGCTCCACGGAAGAATTAAAAGAGTATCAACACTCCGAGTCCACGGAAGAACAAAAGAAAACTCTCCCGAATTTGGAAATTTCCGACTTAACAGATGAAGTCACAGACCTTTCCATGGAAATAATGGACAGAGGGGACTATAAGATCCTTATAAAGAGAGAAAACACCAACAAAATCGCATACGGCATACTCGTTTTTGACGTCTCTCACATAGGCGAAGAAGAATTAAAGGACTTGGCCCTCTTAAGGCTCCTCTTAAGTTCCATTTCAACGGCAAATTATTCCTTTGAAGACATAGACATGGAGACATATTTAAGATCCGGCGGCTTTAGTTTCAGACTTGATGCCGTAAAAAATTTAAAGACGGGCAAAACCGACAGAAGATTATTTGTAAGCTTGAAGTACTTGGAAGGCAAGGGTGAAGAAGCCTTTGAACTTCTATCCGACATAATGTTTAATACAATTTTTACGGAAAAAGAGCGTATCAAAAACATATTGCTGGAAGAAAAATCGGCCCTTACTTCATACATGATGGCGGCACCAAACGCCTATGCAAAAAACATGCTTCAATCTCAAATAGACGAAGCGGGCAAGTTCCAAAATATGGTCTCAGGAAGCGAGTACTACGACTACTTGGTAGAGACAATCGCCGCATTGGACAAAGACTTTGACGGCATAGTTGAAAGAATAGAGGCGGTTTATAAAAAAGCCTTTAACAAAAATAACATGATCTTCCATTTCACAGGAGAAGAAAATTTAAAAGACGAGTATATAAATTGCGCGGAAGAACTTTTTGCAAAATTAAAATACGAATCGGAAGAAATTAAAGAGATTAAAGTAAACCCGAAAAAAAATCTAGGCTACATCTTCTCCTCAAATGTAAACTTCGTCACAATGATGGGCGAGTTTGAAGAAGAGTACAAAGGACAAATGGAAGTCCTTAAAAACTTCCTCTCCTTGGACTACCTATACACCATGATAAGAGCCGTAGGGGGAGCATACGGCATGGGCATCTCATTTACAAGAGACGGCGCGTCCCAAATCTATTCCTTCAGGGACCCGAACCTCACAAAGACATTGGAAGTCTTTAAGTCCCTGCCGGAATACATTGAAGGCGTAAAAATATCAGAAGAAGATTTGAAGAATTATATCATCGGCAGTACCAACGCCTTTAATCCTCTTTTAGATCCGCCATCCAAAGGACTTGTCACACTGTACTCCCACATAAGAGGAATGAACGAAGAGGACCTTAAGGCATCGAAGAGAGAAGCCCTCAGCACAAAGGCGGAAGACATTAACCTCTTCAAAGACCTTTTAACAACAATAGTCAAACAAAATCACTATGTAGTCATAGGCGGAGAAGACATAAACAAAAACAAGGACTTCTTTGACGAGATCAAACCCTTAATACGATAGACAAAAGGCACCTTTAAAGGTGTCTTTTCTTTTTGCAAAAACAAATTTATTTTTATACATAGTGACATCATAGACAACAAATATTCTACACAGTTCAAATGAAAAATCGTGTAAAAAATTTAAGCAGATTAAGTGAAAATGTCGCAGATAACTATCATTAAGTCTACAAATATTGTATAATAGACTATAAATAAAACATTATGCGAAAGTACGCAAAAATTGAAATATTTGTAAGGAAAGAAGGAATTAGAGGTGGAAAGTTATATGAAGAGGATTATGACATTTATATTGGCATTGCTTATGCTTTGCTCAATACCGTTACAGGCTTTTGCCGAGGTTAATTATGACAATCTAGCCGGCGACAAGGCTAAGATTATTAATGAGCTTAAACCTGTTAAGCCTGCAAAACCGGAAGCTGGCAAAACGGCAGAGGATTTAATAAAAAATCCGGAGCAACCGGCGATTTATACCTTGCGCACAGACTACAAGGTGCAAAGAGGGGATAAGTATGAAGTTGATTACCAACCTTATATTGCCAGTGTAGGTGAAGCTGCAACGGAAGAAGAAAAGGCCAAGGTCAATCAAACAGTTAAACTTCCGGACCTTACAGGCTACGAAAAACCGGATGACGATTATTTAATCACCTACGACAAGGTGAAGAGTGCAGGAAATAATGGCAGTCAAGAATTCCGTTACAAATCCAAGGCCAACGCCATTACAATCAAACACGTCTTCCAAGACTTGCATGATTTTACAAAGTACACCAATCCCGACGGAAGTGTTGGAGAAGAAGGGGAACTTATTACGACTCAAAACGGAAACACCGGCTCCACTATGGAAGTAAGTCCTTTAAATGAAAATGAAAGGAGAGGATTTGTTCCGGAAGCACCTTTTATAACAATGCAAGTGCCGGAAAATGCCGAAAACTTTATATTGGAATATCGCTATAACCGTGCATACTACAATGTCAACTTTGACACAGATGGTGGCACACCGGTTCCCGACCGCACCCTTTACTACGAACAAATCATCCCCACAATTGACGACAAAAGTATTCCCACAAAGGCAGGCTGCGACTTTTTAGGCTGGAAGCCATCTCATGACTTACAAACAGCAGATGGAAAAACCTACAAAAAAGATCAGATTATTAACAAGGCAGACGGAACACCTGCCCTTGATTTAGATGTAAAACTCAAGATGCCTGCTCTACTTTTAGGCTTGGATGAAAAATCAAGGGAAAAATTGACTTTTACGGCAGTTTGGGAAGAAAAACCCAAGGCGGAATATGTCATCCAATTTTGGACGGAAAAGACGGATTACGACGACAAAGACGACAAGCTACCTTTGCGTGACCGCTACGACTTTATCGGCGCAAGAAGAATAGATGATGCTGACACCGGTCCTACGCCGGATCTTACAAACTTAGTTATGCAGGCAATCACCTCACCAAACGAAAGCGCC
>CABTXP010000046.1 GCA_902488815.1 uncultured Eubacteriales bacterium
TCGGCTCGGTATTGTTGTTTGCATTTTCGAATCGCTTCTTCCAATTTTTCGTGCCTGAGGATTTACTAACTCAAGTGGAAGGCGCCAAGTACCTTAGAATTATTTCTCCCTCGGAATTTTTTATGTGCATTCAAATCGGTACGGCGGGAATGTTAAACGGCTTAGGTCTTTCAAGATATCCGGCATATGCTTCGGCAGTAACAAATATCTCTCGAGTTTTTATTTCCTTGCTTTTAATGCCCTATATGGGGGTATTAGGTATATGGGCGGCAATGAGTATTACAACAATTTTAAACGGAATTGCCGAGACGGTTTTGTATGTTATGATTAGAAATAAGACAAATGGTTTTAGAACAATTTAGGAGGAAAAATGATAGAACAATTAAAAGACCCGGTAAAGGGCGAAGAGATTGCAGTGCTAAAGACAAATCACGGTGTAATTAAGCTTAGACTTTTTGAAGAGGCGGCACCGAAGGCTGTTGAAAATTTTAAGACTCACATTAAAAACGGCTACTATGACGGCGTAACTTTTCACAGAATTATCGACGAGTTTATGATCCAAGGCGGTGACCCGACAGGCACAGGCATGGGCGGAGAATCTATTTGGAATAAAGACTTTGAAGATGAATTTGATTTACACTTCAGAAATATAAGGGGAGCACTTTCAATGGCAAATGCAGGCCCAAATACAAACGGCTCACAATTTTTTATTGTGCAAAAGGGACCTGTTGAAGCCGATATTATAAAACAAATGCGCTCCATGGGTGCAGAAAACGGATACCCGGATGAAATTGTAGATGTGTACGAAAATTTAGGAGGCACATACTGGCTTGACGGCAAGCACACAGTATTCGGTCAAGTCTTTGAAGGCATGGATGTAGTAGATGAAATTGCATCACAACCGAAAAATGCCATGGACAAACCTTTAAAAGACGTTGTAATTGAAAAGGCGACTATAGAAACATTTTAATAAAAAGAAGACATCCTTACGGGTGCCTTTATGCAACAAAAAAGCGGAGATTAATCTCCGCTTTAATTATTTAACCGAAATTTTATGGAAAACTTTTTTACCTTTTTTAATTATTACTTCATTGTCGCTCAAAACTTCTTCAGACATTTTTAAGTTCGGGTCCTTAACTTTTTCTTCTCCCAAGGTTATGCCGCCTTGAGTGATAAGTCTTCTGCCTTCGGAGTTTGTCTTGATTAAATTCGTCTTATTAAGCACGTCAATAATTGTCATTTCCAAAAACTCGTTCTTATCTATTTCAGTTGTAGGCATGTTCACAGATGATTGTCCCTTGCCGAATACGGACCTTGCAGCTTCCAAAGCCTTCTTCGCTTCTTCTTCACCGTGAACGTCTTTTACAACTTCATATGCCAAAAGTTCTTTAACTATATTAAGGTCCTTGCCTTCGTAGTTTTCATATTTTTTAATTTCTTCCATAGGAAGAAGTGTCAAAAGTTTTAAAAACTTTAATGCGTCTCTGTCATCCACATTGCGCAAGTATTGGAACATTTCATAGGGCGGTGTCTTTTCCTTGTCAAGCCACACTGCACCCTTTGCAGTCTTGCCCATCTTTTGTCCGTCCGCAGTGGATAATAGTTTAAAGGTCATGGCATATACTGTAGCATTTTCTTTTCTTCTCACAAGTTCATATCCGCCAAGCATATTGGACCATTGATCCGATCCGCCAAGCTCCAACTTACAGTTGTGCTTTCTATATAGATGCAAAAAGTCGTAGGACTGCATTAACATATAGCCGAATTCAAAAAATGTAAGGCCCTTTTCCATTCTGTTTTTGTAGCAGTCGAAGGTAAGCATTCTGTTAACGGAAAATTCCGTACCGATTTCACGCATAAAGTCCAAGAAGTTTAAGTTGAGTAACCAGTCCGCATTATTTTCAAAGTAGCCCTTGCCCACTTCAAAATCTAAAAAGTGAGACAGTTGTCTTTTGAAACAACTTACGTTGTGGTCGATAAACTCCTTGGTCATTAACTTTCTCATGTCGTTTCTGCCGGAGGGGTCACCGATCATTGTAGTGCCGCCGCCTAACAGTGCGATGGGTATATGTCCCGCTCTTTGCATGTGCTGCATAACACGAACTTGCAAAAAGTGTCCCAATGTAAGGGAGTCGGCAGTTGCGTCAAAGCCTATGTAGAAGCAAACTTTTTCTTTGTTTAAAAGTTCTCTTAACTCTTCTAAATTTGTTGCTTGGTCTATAAAACCTCTTTCATCTAAAATATCAATTATATCTCTTGTCATTTCACACCTCTTTATTCTTTAACTACTCTATAATATTGAATAGGAGTTGTCAATTTAGCTATAATATAGACAGGTGATTATATGGGAATAGATTTAATCGGAATAACTAAAGTTGAAAAAATTTTACAACGTCATGGCGAAAAATTTTTAGAAAAAGTTTTTACAGATGATGAAATTAAATATATAGAAGAAAAACACTTTATGCCTCAAACCGTTGCAGGCATTTACGCGGCAAAGGAAGCAATGCTTAAAGAGTTGGGCACGGGAATAGGAGAGTACTCACTAAAAGACGTGGAAGTATTTCACGACGAGAAAGGTCGCCCCTACGGAAAGGCGGGAGAGAAATTATTTGACATTTCCATCTCTCACGAGGGGGACTATGGAGTTGCCGTCGCCGTACTTATGGAAAAAAATATTCTAAACGTACCTGATGAATTAAAACACTTGCTCAAGAGAAGGGAGAAAAATTCTCACAAGGGAACTTACGGCAGAGTAGGTGTCGTTGCAGGCCAAAGGGGAATGCTCGGCAGTGCATATCTCTCATCAAGCGCCGCTTTTAAAACCGGTGCTGGCCTTGTATATGTTGTAGTTGAAGATGATATATTTGACGCCATGAGCATTAAGGCGACTGAACAAATTGTAAAGACATTTGAAGATATTGATGCTGAAATAGAATTTTTAAAAACAATGGACACCATATTAATAGGTCCCGGAATTAAAGACAATGAAAGATATAGGACACTACTTCAAAAAATTTTGGATATGGACAAAAGGGTTGTAGTTGATGCAACGGCCTTTGACATATTAAGAGACAATCCGTTATTTTTACAAGGCAAGGCTTTAAAAATTTTAACTCCTCACGAAGGAGAGTTTTCTAAAATTACAGGCTCAAGTGTTGAGGAGATTGGAAGACATAGAGAAAAATTTGCAAGAGATTTTGCAAAGAAGCACAACCTCACACTAGTGTTAAAAGGCAACGAAACAGTTGTGACAGACGGAGAGAAAGTATATATAAATAAGAGCGGCAACCCGGGCATGGCAACGGCAGGGTCGGGGGATGTCCTTTCAGGTATTGTCTCCGCACTCTTTAAAAACCTTGATCCATATGATGCCGCATCCTTAGGCGTATATATTCACGGAACGGCGGGAGATTTTGCAAAAGATATTTACGGGGAGGAGTCCATGACCGCCACGGATATTTTGGAAAATATTTACAAAGTTTTTAAATACGGAAATGAGTTATTTATCTGATAAATATCTTATTTCTTTTGACATTGTCTATACACTATTTTAAAATTGTTTTAGAAAGATGAAGGTGGGACATGATAGTAAAAAGAGGGGATTTATTTTATGCGGACCTCTCTCCTGTAATAGGTTCTGAACAAGGGGGAGTAAGACCCGTTGTAATAATTCAAAACGACGTGGGCAATAAGTATTCGCCTACAACAATTGTTGCCGCAATAACATCTTCTCAGGGCAAAGCAAAGCTTCCCACTCATGTGCGGGTAGCGGCACATCACTTAGCCCTTCCCAAAAATTCCTTTATACTTTTGGAGCAAATAAGAACCATAGATAAAAAAAGGTTGCGAGAGAAGATAGGCAAGGTGGACGATGATACTATGGCTTCTATTGACAAAGCCATCAGAGTGAGTCTTAAAATAGACAATACATATTAAAACGCTCATTGATATGGGCGTTTTCTATTGAATAAAACATACCGGAGGAAGAATGAACAGAAAATTTTTATATGGACTTATTATTATTTCAATAATTTTTTCCATATTTTTTGTAAAAGGAAGAATAGAAGTTGAGAATAATTACAAGACCTATGATGTAGTTGCAAGTTACGAAGACTTTGCCACATTGGCTGCGGAGCGTGAAGAAAGTACCGTAGAATACTTTAAAGCTTTAAAAGCTTCGGGATTTAATTCCGTTGCAATTTTAGAAGATACAATTAACCAAATGGAAAGTGAACCTACTTCAACTATCTCTACCGAAATGCGCGGCACGGACTTAATAATAAAGGGTAGTCCCAAGGAGATTGACAGAATTGCTTCTCACATTAACGACACTCTCTTGGAACCTCGTAATGTGGAACGTATTTCTGAAAACGAAATAATTATTGAAGGAAAAGCTACCGACATTATTACTTACAGCGACAATGCGGCTATATATTTGGACAGATATGCCGTTAGAAGTACGAAGGGATCCGTCCTTGAATTTGTCGGCATAGGCTTTGACCAAGAAAAAATTGATACTGTAAAAGCGGCGGGCTTAAATGTAATTTTAAGACCTATTTACGACAACGCCTTTCAGTCGGCGGAAAAATCTATGGACAGATTATTTGCAACAATTGACGACAATGATTTGGAAGGCTCATATTTAATTTTTAACGGCAGAAAGTCCTACGGCGCCGATGAAGATACAACGGACACGATAAATAAATTCGGAGAAGAACTAAGCAAGAGAAAAATGTTCTTAGGTCTTGTAGAAGCTACAAACCAAAGAGGGCACTTGGAAGTTCAAGGACTTAATCCCATAGCTTCAAGAGAAGATGTGGGAATGGTAAGAGTATTCCCAACGTGGGACTACATTCAAAAAGAATATGACTACGGCATTCCAAACCACCACAAGGGCGAGGAAATTGCAAATGTTTACTATAGAGCTGTAAGCGAAAGAAATATCGCCTCAATATATGTAAGACCTTTTATTGACAACAAGGTAACAGTAAAAGACCCGGCAGACTATGAAAGAGTTTTGTCATCCCTTGAAGCTCATTTAAACGAGAGAGGAGTGACTAATGGACCTATAGATGCCATGGGTAATTGGAATGTGAAGTACAAAATGAAGCTTCCAATTGCAGTAGGCATTGTTGCGGCGGGCGTGCTTTTGTTCTCAACTATATTCGCACCGCCGGCCATTGTGGAAGGGATTTTATTCTTCATCGGCGTATGTGTGTCCTTATTAATCTACGGATTTGGCAAAAAACTTTCCTTTGGAGATACATTCTTTAACCTACTTGGAATTATTATTTATCCGTCCCTTGCTCTGTCCTTTGTATTTAAAAAGTATAACGACTACAGATCCGACGGCATTGTTCACAGATCTGTAAACAGTTATCTAAAGGGCCTTTTAATATTACTGGGGGCAATATTAATATGCTTTGTGGGAGCTTTAATGGAAGTTTCTCTTTTAAGCGGTACGGATCACTTAATGGAGCTGGTAATTTTTAGAGGGGTAAAGGCTTCACAACTCCTTCCCATCTTTATAAGTATATTTATCTTCGGAGCCTTTGTGGGTTTTTATAGAGAAAAGGTCACAGGCGTGCCTAAGTTTTCTCTTAAAGAAACTGTAAATATTTTAAATAAAGAAATACTTTTTTGGCACGGAGCCGTTGCGGCAGTTGCTCTTTTAGCCTTAGGCATATTGGTGTTAAGAAGCGGCAACACAAATGTAAAGCCGCCAACTACGGAACTTTTGTTCAGAAACTTTATGGAACACGCTATGCCTGTAAGGCCGAGGACAAAGGCAATCTTTATAGGCTACCCGGCTTTGGTCACATTAATTTACATTGCGCTTAAAAAGAAGAGGGAAGTATTCTCACTAATACTTGCCGTTGCAGGAAGTATCGGTCTTTCAAATTTGGTAAATACTTTTTCACATATAAGAACGCCGTTTTTAATCAGTGTCCAAAGAATCGGAGGGGAGTTTGTAATTGCAATCATAACTTCAATTATTTGGATAGCTGTAGTGGAAATTATCTCTTTAATCTATGAGAAGTATTTAAAATGAAAAGAGTTTTAATAAGCGGCTACTACGGTTTTAACAACACCGGAGATGAAGCCATACTTAACGGAATTATAGACTCGGTACGAAAGAAGCGAGATGACATTGAACTTGTAGTTCTGTCTCAGTATCCGGAATTTACGGAAAAGAAATACAATGTGAGAAGTATTCACAGAAGAGACTTCGGCGCAATTAACAGGGAGCTTAAGAACACCGACGTGTTTTTAAGCGGTGGCGGCTCTTTACTTCAAGACGTGACAAGTAAGAAGAGCATCTTTTATTACTTGCTGCTCCTTCACATGGCAATGAGAAAAAAAGTTAAGACGATAATTTTCTCTCAAGGGATCGGACCTGTTACAGGACCTTTGGCAAAATATCTTACGAAGAAAATTTTAAACAAGGTGGATGTCCTTAACGTAAGAGACCAAAAGAGCCTCGACACTTTAAGAGACATGGGAGTAACGCGAGACATACTTGTAACTACGGACACGGTCTTCGGCATTAATAAGCCTTCAAAAGAAATAGGCAAGTCCATTTTGGAAAAAGAAGGAGTGGACTTAGAGAGAAAGACTGTGGGCATATGTGTCATGGACTGGAAGGGCTTGGGCTACAGAACGTTAAATGAATTTGAAAAGGCCTTTAAAATAATTTCTGATGCCTTGGATGTGAATATTGTCATTCAACCTCTTTACTACTACAAGGACATGGAGATTTCCAAAGAGCTTTATTTAAGGCTCAAAAAGTTTAACGAGAACACATTTTTGTTGGAAGAGTACAGACACATTAACGAATATCTTTCCATAATAGGCAACACCGACATATTTGTGTCCGTAAGGCTTCACGGTTTAATATTTGCATCACTTATGGGATCATATCCCGTTACAGTTTCTTACGACCCGAAGTGTGAAGGTTTTATGCGAGAGCTTAATCGACACAATATTTTAAGTATTCAAGATTTTAAGGGCGAAGATTTGGCAAATGAAGTTATTTTTGCATATAATAATCTAAATGCGAACTTAAAAGAAATGAATGAAAGATTAGAAAGTTTTTACAAAAAAAGTGAAGTTCACTTGGAAAAATTATTGGAGCTAATAGATAGTTGAACATAGAAAAAATAAGTATTTTTGGAGTTAATGTATTTAATATTACTTTTGAAGAGTCCATGGAGATATTAAAAGGTTTTTTGAAAGAAGACAGACTTCACACAATATTTACGCCAAACACGGAAATTGTAATGGCGTGTGATGAAGATGAAAATTTAAAAGACCTTATTAATTCGGCGGACCTTGTTGTGGCGGACGGCATCGGCCTTGTAATGGGAAGTAAGATGCGGGGCAAACCTTTAAAGGAAAGGGTGACCGGATACGACATTTCCATGGAGCTTATAGAGCTTGCACAGGAGCAAGGCAACTCTCTTTACTTTGTGGGAGGAGAGCCGGGCATTGCAGCGCAGGCCAAGGCAAATGTGGAGAAGGACTATCCCGGCATAAACATTGTGGGAGAACACCACGGCTACTTTAAAGGCACTCACTTAGGTCACAAAGGCCACGCCGAGGAGCTTGAACTTGTAAAGGACATTAATGAAAAATGTCCCGACATAATATTTTTAGGTCTCGGATTTCCAAAACAGGAAATTTGGATAGATGAGTATAGAGATAAGTTAAATGCTAAAATAATAATCGGCAACGGCGGAGTCTTAGATGTACTTGCAGGCAAAGCACAGAGAGCGCCGGAGATTTTTATTAAATTAAATTTAGAATGGTTTTACCGTCTTATAAAAAATCCTTCAAGGATCAAAAGGCAAATGGCAATTCCCAAGTTTCTTTTTAAAATTATGACAGATAGAGATTCAGTTAAGTAGGAGGATGTATGAATATTGAAAATTTAACCGTGAATACTTTGAGAATGTTAAGTGTGGATCAAGTGCAAAGAGCAAACTCCGGACACCCGGGACTTCCTTTGGGAGCTGCCCCGGCGGCATATACAATCTTTGCAAAAGCAATGAACCACAATCCCAAAGACCCTAATTGGATAAATAGAGACAGATTTATTTTGTCCGCAGGTCATGGATCGTCACTACTCTATTCTCTACTACATGTCTTTGGATACGGCCTTACAATTGAAGACTTAAAAAACTTCAGACAAGTTGGCTCAAAGACTCCGGGTCACCCCGAGTTCGGCCACACTGTAGGAGTTGAATGCTCTACAGGACCATTAGGCCAAGGTTTGGCTACGGCAGTGGGCTTTGCCATGGCGGAAAGACACTTGGCTGCGCTTTACAACGAAGAAGAAAAAATCATCGACCACTATACATATGTACTGTGTGGCGACGGTGACTTGCAAGAAGGCATTACAAACGAAGCCTCATCTCTTGCAGGGACTTTAAAATTAAATAAATTAATCGTCCTATATGACTCAAACAAAATTACAATTGAAGGAACAACCGACCTTGCATTTACCGAAAATGTTTTGGAAAGATACAAGGCACTTAACTGGAACACTTTAACTGTTAAAGACGGAAATGACGTCGAAGAAATTTATGCCGCAATTGAAGAAGCGAAGAAATCGGACAAGCCGACTATAATTGAAGTTAAGACTCAAATCGGCTACGGCTCACCGAGAGTTGGACTTGCAAAGGCTCACGGCGAACCCTTGGGCGAAGAAAATGTATTAAAGACGAGAGAGTTTTATAAGTTCGGCAGTGAAGAATTTTTCGTGCCGGAAGAAGTTAAGGCTCATGTTGAAGAACTTCAAAAGGAATTTGAAAAGAAGTACGAAGCTTGGAAGGAAGTTGAAAAGACTTACAGCAAGAACCATCCTGATAAATACAAAGAGCTTATTAAGGCCTTTAAAAACAAGGGCATAGTAAATGAAATAGATTTGTTTAAAGAAATCGGCGAAGAAATTTTTGCAAAAGACAAAGCCACGAGAGCATCGTCGGGAGAAGTTTTAAACTTTATTGCAGAGAGAAACAAAACCTTCTTCGGAGGGTCAGCCGACTTAGGTCCTTCAAACAAGAGTACAATAAATAGCTACGAAAGTTTTTCAAGTGAAAACTACAAGGGCGGCA
>CABTXP010000047.1 GCA_902488815.1 uncultured Eubacteriales bacterium
AGTGTGATTGCTGCTGTTAATGTTGTTTTACCGTGGTCTACGTGGCCTATTGTTCCTATGTTTACGTGGGGTTTCGTTCTTTCAAATTTTTCTTTTGCCATTTTTATCCTCCTTGGTGGTATTACATGGTTATAATACAATAGAATCCCTATTTTTACAAGATATAATCAAAATTACAGCCTTAATTTGCACAATAAAAGCCATGGCAAAACCATGGCGTAAAATTCATGTGAAGTTGTTGTGGAAAGAGCAATCTGAACCTTGTGCCTTTAGCAATTGGACCTTTAATCCCTATTATTTTGTTCCATGCCCTTTTGTCATTTGATTTTTAAACTGTATTTTCATCGGAATCACCTTTTTCTTATTACTTTTATACCCCGAGTGAAATTATTTAAACTTAATGCCCTTGTTTTTTAAGGGGCCGTCTTTTTTCTCTCTAAAAATTTCTTTAAGCTTTTCCTTGCCCTTCTTCGGCATGACATTTACCACATACTTGCCGGCTTCAGTCTCCCCTTTGATAATGAGAGTGCCGCCCTTGCTTTCCTGCACCGTCCTTATGGAGTCGTAGGGAAAGAAGGCCGTGCTCACAACAATACCCTCGTCGTAAGTGCCTACATTTGTGCCCAGCCTTTCAGAGCCGCCCATTATACCGAGCTTGGCATCGCGCAAAGTATAAACGGCAAGACCGTTATTCTCATGTACCTCTATCATTCTGCCGAAGCTTGTAGAGATAAAGAAGAGCACCACCACGCCTATGTATAGGTAGGGGTTGGTGAGAAAGCTTAAAAAATTCACTTGATACACTACGTTTATAAAGTAAAGATTTGCAAAGACAAAAAACAAAAGTATTATGCCTTGGTGCATAATCATCGGCCACTTGTTAACTTCCAAACCTTTAAGCTTTAAAATTTTGCCGTAGTTTTTGTAAAGCTCGGAAAAAGAAAAAATTGTAAGTAGGTTTACCACTCCCCAAAAAAAGGCATAGGACGTACCGTACTTAGAAGGGTCTCTGTAACCCTTTGCCTCAAAATATAAAACGGGAGAGACACAAAGTGCTCCTATAATAATGTAAGTAATATTTTTGTAAAATTTATTTTGCATTTAAACTCCTTTGATATGTGATAGATTTGTGGAAGATTTCTACTAAATATTATACAATATAGTTAAGATTATTATAAGGAGGAGATAAAATGAAACGACACATTTCACTCTTACTTGCTTTAGTATTAGTATTTTCATTAGCGGCAAACTTCGCATTTGCAGCTGAGCAAGAAGAGATAGTAATCTTGCACACGAACGACGTACACGGTAGAGCGGTAGAAGATGCAAAAGCAAAACCGGCTGTAGCAGGCTATGCAAAAATCAAAGCATACAAAGACTCCATCAACAAAGACCAAAACGTAATCTTACTTGATGGCGGAGACGTGCTTCACGGTACAACATTTGCCACAATTTCAAGAGGCGAATCAATAGTAAAATTGATGAACGAACTTGGATATGCAGCACATGTACCCGGCAACCACGACTTTAACTACGGCTATGACAGATTGGTAGAACTGTCAAAAGTAGCAAAATATCCAATCGTAGCATCAAACGTAGTTAGAGAAGGCGGCCAAAGAGACTTACAAGAAAGTACAATAGTAGAAGTAAACGGTGTAAAAGTAGGTATCTTCGGACTATCAACTCCTGAAACACTATACAAGTCTTCACCAAAGAACACAAAGGGCGTAAAATTTTTAGACCTTGCCACAACAGCAAATGACGAAGTTAAAAAATTAAAAGACCAAGGCGCAGACATTGTAGTAGCATTGACACACTTGGGAGTAGACGAATCCACAAAGGCTGAAGAAAGATCCACATACATTGCACAAAATGTAAAAGGCATCGATGTAATAGTAGACGGCCACTCACACACACTACTACCTGACGGTAAGAGAATAGGCGACACAATCATCGTACAAACAGGCGGCAACGGATCAGGCCTTGGACAAGTAACACTAAAGTTAAAAGACAAAAAAGTAGCATCGGCATCAGCCAAAGTATTAGGCTACGAAGACCTGAAAGGCTACGAACCTGACAAAAAGGTATTGGAAATCATCAAAGAAGTAGAAGAACAAAACAAACCATACCTTGAAAAAGTACTAGGTACAGCAGCAGTAGACCTAAACGGTGAAAGAGAAGCCAACAGAACAGGCGAAACAAACTTAGGTAACCTTATAACAGACGCAATGCTACAAGAAACAAAAGCAGACTGCGCACTTACAAACGGCGGCGGAATAAGAGCCACAATCAAAAAAGGCGAAGTAAAACGTCAAGACATAATCACATCATTCCCGTTCACAAACTACCCCGTAACACTAAAAGTGACAGGAGAAGAAATAATCCAAGCACTTGAAAACGGAGTAAAAGGTGCACCGGAACCGGCAGGATGCTTCCCGCAAGTAGCAGGCATGACATTTAAATACGACGACGCACAACCGGCAGGCAAGAGAGTATTTGACCTAAAGATCAAAGGACAACCTGTAGACCTTAAAAAAGAATACATCTTGGCAACCAACGACTTTATGGCAGCAGGCGGAGACGGCTACACAGTATTCGCAGGCAAAAAACCTCTAAAAGAATTCAAGCTTCTATCAGAAGTATTGGAAGACTACTTCGCAACACATAAAGACGTAAAAGCCGAAGTAGAAAAGAGAATCGTAAAAGAAGCAAAAGGCGAAGCAAAACCTGGCTTCACAGACATAGAAGGTCACTGGGCAAAAGACTACATCAACTATGTAGTAGAAAAAGGATACTTTAACGGCCTATCAATGACAAAATTCGGACCTAATGCCGACATAACAAGAGCAATGCTCGTAACAGTATTAGGAAGATACGAAAAAGTAGATACAAAAGCATACACTAAAGTATCATTCTCAGACTCAAAAGAAGGTGCATACTACGCACCATATGTAGAATGGGCAAAAGCAGAAGGTATCGTAAAAGGATATGAAGACGGAACATTTAAACCCGACAAAGAAATCTCAAGAGCTGAAATGGCAGCAATCATATCCAGATTCCTAACAGAATACAAAAAAGTAGAAGTAAAAGGTGAAGTAGAACAATTCACAGACGAAGCAATGCTACCCGAATGGGCAAAAGAAGACATCTACAACGTAGCAAAACTTGGAGTAATCACAGGATTTAACAACAACGGCAAAGCCGGCAAATTCTTTGACCCCACAGGCACATCACTACGTTCACAATTAGCAGCAATAATGTACCGCATGGATACATTTGTAAAATAAACTGCACAACCAATACAAAAGGCTATGAGGAAAACCCCATAGCCTTTTTTATTTACAAAAATTAATCCAATAATTTTAAAACCCCTTTGCCAAAAGCAACCTCTATTGACATAGTCTTTCTACCAATCTCATCAAAGGTCACATCAATTTTATCTTCACCTAATTTTGCCGTAACAGTTCCCTTGCCGAATTTGTTGTGAATAACCCTGTCCCCAACATTGACGTCGACATGGAAACCTTCATCATCTTGAGAAGTTCTTTCTACCTTCTCTACATCTTTATTTATCTTTATCTTCTTGGCAGGTATCTTGTCAACCTCATCCTTCTTAATGCTTTCAACAAATTTATTTTTAATTTTTTTGGGCTTAACTATCATAGAATTACTTTGCTCTTTAGATAGTCGATCATAGTCTTCCCTGCTCAATACAGTTGAGAACAGTCCAACTTTTCCATCTTCAGATCTCTTGTTTATACCTGCATAGACCAAGCTTGCATCTTCATATCTTCTGAATTTATAAACTGCATCATTCATTGAACGTTCGTTAAAAAGACCGAGGGAAATTAAAATATCAAAATCCTTTGTCGTTATCCCCGTAACCTTTTTAAACAAACCGCCTTCCAACTTTGTAATGACGTCAATTAATGTTTCCTCTCTAAATTCTGTAAGATACATAAATACAGGAATCCTTGTGGCAAATTGAATAAGCTTTTCCTGTATTTTCTTTCGCAAGGAAATAACTTCTTTTTGTTCCTTAGTTAATTTCTCGCTTTCTTTTTTAGTTAATTTTTTATCTTTAGTCTTTGCTTTTTTTATACTTTCCGACCTGTTTATAATAGTCTCTATGTCCTTGTTAAGACTTCTGAATCCTTCAATAGACATTAGCGCATCCATAGCTTCTTGATTGTCAAGAAGTCTTTGCAAAGTGTCATTGTCAACATTAACCAAAAGGGCGCTTTCCCATCTTCTCGCAAGTAAAGTAGCCGAAGTGCCTGCAGTAGTAATATCTAAAATATCCGTAGCATCAACAGCCTGCATATTAGCTCCGTCATAGGCAAGTACAGGCAAAAATTTAATAAATTCTCCAACCTTTTCTCTATTGCTGCCGCCTTTAATATCCAAGCCCATAGAATAATCCGCCACTTGTCTCAAAGCTCTGTTTAAAGCAAAGTCAAATACATAACATTCCTCTTTGAGAATTTCAGGACTACCGTCTTCATTCTTAGTCGTCCATGGACTTTGAACTCTAAAGGCAGCTTGAAAATATGTTTCAGGACTTGAGAGATTTCTAAGCATAAAGATTGCCGTCCAAGGTCTGACAGTAACGCCTGTGGTAAGCTTGCCACAAGAAAGAGTAATGGATTTTGTACTTAAAGGGGGGTCCATTGAATCTCTAACAGGATCCAAGGCCTTAACTCCAATCCCCGCCTTAGTGCCTGCCGCAACATTAATTGTATAGTCGTGATAAAAAACATTTTGTCTTTCACACAATAAATTTTTCATTGCATAGCAAGAAGCAACATCTGGCAAAAACCAAAAAGTATGATTTAAAACACCTAAAAGTCTTACATCGGAATAAGGCATAACAGGTTTTCGATTTTGTCCTAATTTTAAATTGTCTACAGTGGTGGGCGCATAAGAGCCGCGAATTAAATCAAGCCACTTTTGTACATATTCCTTGTGAATAAATTGAGCACTTTCAGTACTTGAGCCTTTCTTATATTCAGCTTTGAAAAATTCATTTAAATCGAACTCGTCAAATTCGCCCGACTTTGCAATCTCCGTAATCTCTTTTGGCATCTTATAAGTAAGCATTACCATCCTTGGCAAAGCCTCATAAGGATTATTCGGTCCATTCCAATTAGCCTTTTCATTTTGCTCATCAGTATAAGTCCAGGAAAAAATTTGATTTTCTACAAACTCACCTGTGTTTAAAGCCCTGAAAGGAGTGCCGGATAAAAACAAATAGTATTCACTTGTTATTGGTAGAAAGGATTCGTTAATGGCATTGTAAGCTTCTTCTCTCTTGTAGTTTTCAGGGTCAAAAGTATCATACTTGTCTTCATCTTCGTAGTAAAATAAACTTTTTGCATTTTCTCTCCACGCTCCGAAATGATACTCGTCAAAAATAACCAAATCCCAATTTTCAGTATGAACCCACTCATTCTTCTCTTTAATGCCGCCGTTTTCATTTACGCCTAAAAAGTCTTGAAAAGAACCGAAGCACACAATAGGTCTTTTTTTATCTAAGTCTTCGGGAGTTGTTCCAGTCCTATGCTCATAATTTTTGGAGTAATATTGCCAACCTTCAAAGTCAATATGAGTTAATAAATCTTCCTCCCAAGCCGATTGAACGGCAGGTTTAAAAGTAAGAATCAAAACTCTCTTCATATTCATAGCCTTTGCCAATTGATATGCCGCAAAAGTTTTGCCGAAACGCATTTTTGCATTCCACAAAAACTTAATCGACCTTTGAGGGCTGTGTTTCTTCTCATATTCAAAATAAGCCTTGGTCATATTGACGGCATTTAATTGCTCAGGTCTCATGGCAAAATCTTCAGTTCTGTTTTCAAAATTATCCGTTCGGGTCTTAACAGCTAAAATGGCCGCCTTAACGTCATCAATGGTGCATTTGAAATACTCGCTGATGCCTTGTCTCTTACAACCCCTTTTAATAAGTTCTCTATGTACCTCGTGATCCAAAAAAGTAGAGCCGTCAGGACGCATAGCTGTTTCAGAATAAACAAGCTCGTGGGATGATTCCCCTGTGGGCGTCTTTATGGTGTCAAATTGTCCAATTCTTTCAATAGCGGTTTTCTTGGTATAGCCTACTTTCAGGAAACCCTCATACGTAGGATCGGTCTTGTGCTGCGCAACATAAATAGTAGGTGTGCCCTCAGGTCTTCCCGAAGCATACTTGTCAAAAACATCAGCCATATTAATCCTCCTCGTCGTCCATAGGCCTGATCATTGACTCGATAAAATCAATTTCCTCTTGATTCAAATTATATTTTTTGTATAACTCTTCATCAGTCCACGGCTTTGAAAAATCTTGTAGGGGAACAAACTGATAAACTCCCCTGGGACCGTTTTGAGTTTTCTTTTTTACACTTACTAAATATCTGAAGAACTTCGTCTTAATATACGTTATGATGTTTTCACATTCTTCTTTAGAAAAATTGTGTTTGTCGGGATCATATCCGATTACTAAATACGTTTGTGAACAAACGCTGTTTTCTTCTCCTAAAAATGGATTTCCTAAAACTTTTGAATCATTCCCAGAACCGCCGGCAGCGGGTATATAAATTTTATTTAGCTTGACTGAATCAAAGTTCTTCGGAATATCTTTTTTAGAGATCCATCCATATTCTACTTTATGCATATTCCTGTTGACATAATATTTATACCTATGTTCGTCTGTCTCATTATGTTTATAATCATTCCAATTTGATGTCAACTTGTCACCGTCATCAAAAAAATGTTTAGGGCTTACTAAATTAGAAAAGTTATTTTCACCATTGTAATATTCGCCTTCAAAAGAAACAATCTTATCTATTATGCCATATGCTCTTGGATCTCTAATTACGATACCTGCATTAATCGGATCTAATAAACCCTCTCTATAAATAAAGTCTTCATGTGCTGTCGGATAATAATAGTACTTGCAACTCTTTTTATAGTTTTTTGCCCATAGAAAATAATTTACTCCGCCTTTAATTGAAACACCCGGAAAAATAACAGAAGAATCTTCATAATCATGTATCTCTTTAAAATTATTTGTGTGTATCATTTCATCTACCCAAGAATCAGGTATCCCTTGGGATGTCTTAGTCATCCACCTGGAAGGTGTAATCATAACTATATATCTGGGATTTAGTGCTATAGCTTTAGAAATAAATTCGTTGTAAATTGATAATGCATTTGCACTGTTTGCTCCCTCAATTCCAAAAGTTAACTGATATGGTGGATTACCGATAACTACATCAAATTTCATATTAAATATCTCCTCAGGTTTATATGTATGTATAAATTCATAGGCGTGTTTTTCTAAGCCTTCCGCTCTGTCAAATATTTTTTTAGACGCTCCGCAAAACTTACATCTCTTCCCTTCCCATGTGTGTTCAATAGAGCGAAATATAATATTCCCTTCCGGGTTTTCAAATTGGGATACGGAAAAATTTGTCGCGGGATACTTTGTATAGTAAAGGGTTCTCCTTGCCATTAAAGATGTTAGCTCTGTAATTGCTATGCCGAAGAGTTGATTGTGATATATGTGATCCAGTCTTTCCTGTAAGTCCGGAATTTCATCTTCAAGTCCTTTAATGAGTCTCTTGGCAATTTCTCTTAAAAAAACTCCCGACTTGCATGCAGGATCCAAAAATTTTGTATTCGGATCTTTAAATAATTCTTGAGGCAGTAAATCAATCATTTTTACTGCTACATCCGGCGGAGTAAATACCTCGTCATTGGATAGATTTGCCAAACAGTCCAATATGTCGGGGTTGTATGTATTATTATATAAATTACTCAACCTTGTACACCTCCCTGTAGTCTATAAGAGGATAAACTTTTATCGGCTTGGATATTACTTCATTGGTTTTTTCATCAATACCCCATCCCTGATCATTTTCTTTCGATGATGAATCTCCTTCTTCCGGGAGATATTGTTCCAACAAGAATTGATAGGGCTTTTCTCTTTTGTTGATTTGTCCCTGGATTAAAAGTTTATCAAGTCGAAAGTCTCTTCTCTTTACCTTGTCGTCAATGACAAAGCTCCACTCAGAAAAAATAATCGGCACGCCGTTATTCTCTTCCATTGTGAGAACATTGCCGTGTAAAATATTTCTCTTGAGTAAAAACCTTGCCACTTTTTTTATCTCATCGTCAGTCTTGCCTTTTGCAGCTCTTTCATAGTCCTTTTCCCAAATGTTGTAGAGTCTTTCTCTGCAATCCTCTACATTGTCCTCCAATATATCTACTCCATATATATTCATAAGTGCCGACACGGAATATTTTTCGTAGTCGGGCAAGCTCTTGCCGTATTTTCTATTGACTACTTTTAATTTTCTCCTTAAGATTTCCGCCAAAAAATTTCCGTCGCCACATGCCGGCTCCAAAAATCTGGAGTCAATTCTCTCAGTCTCATCTTTAACCAAGTCAAGCATGGCATTTACTTCTCTCTCAGCAGTAAAAACTTCTCCGTGATCCGCCACACGCTTTTTAGACTTTACCTGTGCCCTCTCTTCTTTCAAAATACACACCTCTTCTCACTCTATAAGGTTATTTGTTTTATTTATTATCTTTAACTTACTCCCTCTTAAATAAGTAAGTAGCTTCATATACCTATACGATTTTATTATATCTCATTGTTATAAATTTAGAGCAATAAAAAAATCGGCAGGGTGATCCTTGCCGATTTAGTTGCATTTATTTACTTGTGATTACTTGATTTACTTTCTTAGGCCGATGTCTTTTCTATAGTACATGCCGTCGAAGTGAAGCTTGTCTATATTG
>CABTXP010000048.1 GCA_902488815.1 uncultured Eubacteriales bacterium
AAATAAATCAAGATGCTGTCAGATTAATGAAAGATATATACAATATTGATATGGAGAAAACTCAACATTCAAAACTTATTTCTGACCTACCGGATATTGATATATCAATTACTATGGGATGTGATGTAGTTTGCCCGATTATAGAAAATCAATATACGGAGGACTGGCATTTAGAAGATCCCACAGGTCAAGATGATGAGTTTTTTAGGAGAATTATATCTAAAATAGAAAAAAACATTAAGGATTTAAGCGTTAGAATTAAGAAAAATGAAATCAGTTTGAATGAAAAATAGAAGTTGATTTGGGTCTGTAAAGGGTCTGTAAATAATTTTGTGCACATTAAAAAGGTTCTATACACTTACTATATGTAGAGAACCTTTTTTAATTGATGTTTTATTGGTTGAATACATGAGAGTTACACTTGCTAAATTTTGTGTGCATCTCGCTCGGACATTATACTCACAGATAATACTCAAATATTATTAAGCTTTAAGTGTTCATAAAAAAATGTCTTGTCATATAAAACACATTTGTTTTTCCATTTATATCTTCTATCTCAAACATATCAACTGCTTTTCTTACTTATCCATATGTTCTTCCAACCAATCTTTTAAAACAACGGCATGATTATATTTCCCGCTTTTTGCAGCGTATAGCAAAGTAACATTATTATCGTTCAACTTCTCAATACACAATTCTTTAAATTTCCGTGACGCTGGGTTTTCGGACAATTCCTGTCTATATCTCTTTTTAAACTCCTCATATTTCTCAGGAATATGGGAAAACCATTTTCGAAGTTCATTTGAAGGAGTAATCTCCTTAGCCCACAAATCAATTTCAGCATTTTCTTTTTTCATGCCTCGTGGCCACAGTTTGTCCACAAGAACACGAAAACCGTCTGTTTCAGCCGGAGTCTCATAAATTCGCTTGCATTTTAATTCATTCATCATGTATTTTCTCCTTTAAGGTGAATTCATTTTTACGATAAGTAATTAGCCCATCCTCCTGCATTTTGGAAAGTTCGTTGGACATAGCACTGCGATTTACAGCAAGATAGTCAGCTAACTGCTGACGGTTAAAAGGGATGGTGAAGTGTGAGCTTCCATGCTCCAGCGCCTGCTCGGATAAATAAGATATCAGTCTTTGCCGTAGAGATTTAGAAGCAGTGTGCATCATGCGATAAGACATATTCAAATTTTTTTTAGCGGAGATAGAAAGCATATTTTTAATTATACGGTTATGAAAAGTACACCCTTTCCGACAGGTAGTAAGCATATTTTGCATATTTAGAAAAAGTATCTCGGTTTCTTCGCAGGCTACAACATCACATATCAGTTCTTTTCCCGGAATAGCCGCGTAGTTTTCTGCAAAGACCTCTCCCTTTCTTACATGACCGAAAATGATACTGCTTCCCCAATAGAGGTTAACTATTATATTGACGCTTCCGGATTCTACAAGTCCAATCTCGCTTACAGGCGATCCGGCTCGAAAGATAACTTCGTCTTTTTGGAATTTACGTTCACGTGGCATCAGACAGTGGAAAAGTTCCGGGATTTCCCTTTCTTGAATGCCGTGAAAAAGTTGTGTTTTTGAAAGAAAAAAAGTATTCATAATATTCTCCATTTAGTTGTTAAAACAACGTATTTATTGTTTTAATTGTAGTATTATCAAAGAAGAAAATCAAGGAAAGTAAAATATTTATGCATTGTTTCCGGTATGCAAATAAAGCGCATATAATTTGGCGTTAATTTATGAAGAATGAATGTACCGGATACGATAATGTGCAGAGTGTATTGAGGATGTATGTGCCGTTTGTGAGGATGATATTGAGAAGATTAAAAAATCTGTTGCTGAAAAAGCTTTATGAAAAGGAAGTGATGAGATGAAAGAAAAAATAGGCGAAGTTTTTTCCATAGGAAAGGATAATCCGCTGGTTGAAGGGTGCACCGTATCAAAAGAAATTTATGGCGGGAAAAACTCCATCACATATTTTTCTCTGGCTGAGAATACTGATATCAGTGCGGAGATATATCCCTACCACAAACTAATAATTGTAGCAGAAGGAAACTTGGAGGTTTACGGGAATGGTGGATTTTTGCAAAAGTTGCAAGTAAGCGACAGCTTATTAACTTTGACAAATACCCCTATGGGAATGAGAACGGAAGAAGGTTGTGTATATACAGAAGTATCTGTGAGAAAGGATAGTATGATGAACGAAAAAATTAAAGCAGGAGAAGTTTTTAACTTAAAAGATCTTGTACCTTATGTAGAAGGAAAGATTGTAAACATGGACGTGGTCCATAATGAAAAAATGAAGCTTGTCGTTATGGCATTTGATGAAGGCACGGGACTTTCGGAACACGCCGCTCCCGGCGAGGCAATCATATTCGCTTTAGACGGCTGCGCTGTGATTGGATATGAGGGAAAAGATCATTTAATCCGTTCAGGCGAAAATTTTCACTTTGCAAAAGGTGGTTTACACTCAGTAAAAGCTACAAAAAATTTCAAGATGGCGCTTCTTCTTACATTGGAATAATAGAAAGAGGAATTGATACTTATGAAGTATAGAGTAAATGACGGGTGCATAGGATGTGGACTTTGCAAGGAAACATGTGAGGAAGTGTTTTCAATGACAGATGAAGGCGTGGCAAAGGCTGTTGAAGCAGAAGTACCTACGGAATTGGAAGGGGCAGCAGAGGAAGCGAAGGACGGCTGCCCTGTCGGTGCTATAGAAGAAGTATAAGGAGGTATATACTATGGCAGAAAACAAGATGTTTTGTTTCCAGTGTCAGGAAACAGCAGGATGTAAAGGATGTACGATCTCAGGTGTTTGCGGCAAGAAGCCGGAAGTTGCGGCAATGCAGGATCTTCTTATTTATGTGACAAAGGGATTATCGTCCGTAACAACTGCTCTTAGAAATGAAGGAAAGGAAGTCCCGAAGGAGATTAATCATCTCATAACGATGAATCTCTTTATAACAATAACGAATGCAAACTTTGATCGTGAGGCTATTGTTACGGCAATTAAAAACACGTTAAAAGTTAAAGAAGAACAGATTAAGAGGATTGATAAAAAGGAAGGACTTACAGAAGCGGCTCTTTGGATTGGAGATGAAAAAGAATTTGACAAAAAGGCTTCAAATGTAGGCGTTCTATCGACTAAGGATGAAGATATTCGCAGTCTTCGTGAACTCATCACCTATGGGCTGAAAGGTCTTGCGGCATATTCCAAGCATGCCAATGCACTGATGCAGGATAATGTAAAAGTAGATGCGTTTATTCAGGAAGCCTTGGACAAGATTCAGAATGACTCTCTCACGGTAGAAGATCTGGTGGCTCTGACCCTTGAAACAGGAAAGTTCGGGGTAGAGGGTATGGCACTTTTGGATAAGGCCAATACAGAGGCTTATGGTAACCCTGAGATTACAAAAGTTGACATCGGTGTCAGAAATAATCCCGGGATTCTTGTCTCAGGTCACGATCTTCGTGATTTGGAAATGCTTTTGGAACAGACAAAAGATACAGGCGTTGATGTCTATACACACTCTGAGATGCTTCCTGCTCATTACTATCCGGCATTTAAAAAATATTCTAATTTTGTCGGCAATTATGGAAACGCATGGTGGAAACAAAAGGATGAATTTGAATCATTTAACGGTCCTATCCTTATGACAACCAACTGCATAGTGCCGCCAAAGGATAGCTATAAAGACCGACTGTGGACGACGGGATCAGCGGGATATCCAGGATGCAGACATATAGCAGGAGAATATGGACAGGAAAAAGATTTTTCACCAATCATCGAACAGGCGAAAAATTCAACTCCACCGACAGAAATTGAAACAGGAACCATCACCGGGGGATTTGCCCACGAACAGGTTTTTGCACTTGCAGAACCCATTGTAAATGCAGTAAAATCCGGAAAGATACGTAAATTTGTCGTGATGGGAGGCTGCGACGGGAGACATAAAAGTCGTGACTATTACACGGAATTTGCAAAGGCACTTCCCAAGGATGTGGTTATACTTACAGCCGGATGCGCAAAATATAGGTATAATAAGTTAAATCTCGGCGATATAGATGGAATCCCAAGAGTTTTAGATGCAGGACAGTGCAACGACTCCTACTCATTGGCTTTGATTGCTCTTAAACTTAAAGAAATCTTTGACCTTGAGAATATCAATGATTTGCCGATAGCATTTAACATCGCTTGGTACGAACAGAAAGCTGTCATCGTTCTGCTTGCGCTCTTATATTTGGGAGTAAAGAACATCCATCTCGGTCCGACCCTTCCGGCATTTTTGTCTCAAAATGTTGCCAATGTTTTGGTAGAAAACTTCGGTATATCCGGAACAACAACAGTAGATGAAGACTTGAAAATTCTGATTGGATAAAAACAATACGCAATTAAAATACCCGATACGCCTCTTATAAGGTGTAAATCGGGTATTTTTATTTTAAATGTTTTATTGTTTTTATAGTCTATTAATTATTTTCTTTTTGATATGTTTCTCTAAATTGTTGGGGGTTCATGGTGAGTATCTTTGTGAAGTTTCTGTTAAATGTCTTCGTTGTATTGTATCCTACCATAAGGGCTATTTCCATTATGGGAAATGTTGTTTCTACCAAGAGGTCACATGCTTTTCTTATTCTCACTTGATTTAAAAAGCTGTAGAAGTCCGATTCCAAATAGTATCTTATGATGTCGTTTATCATGCGGGGATTGGTGTCAAATTTTTCCGCCACGGTGTTTATGTCTATGTCTTCCTGATAGTTTTCGTAGACGTAGTTTATTATTTTTGTGGACCTTTCGTCAAAACGAATGTCCAAAAGTTTTTCTTCTACTTTTGCGGCGCGCTTGTATGCTTTTGTGCCCATGTTGTAGTTTTCGTTAAACTTCCTCGTGAGAACTGCCGGGTCACTATAGTTTAAGTACCGGGCTATGTCTTTTAAGGTCATGTTTGTGTGGCGCAGCAGGTGATTGGCTTTGTACATTCTTATTTCGTCTAAAAAGTCGTTCAATTTCAGTCCTGTTACCTCACATATGTATTTGGAGATATAACTTTCACTTTTTAAAAATACTTTCGACAATAGTTTCAGATTTAAATCCTTTGAAGAATTTAAAAACATATAGAAAAATATGCTTTCAACGGGGAAGTCCTTGGCGTCATTTACATGATGACCTTCCAAGTATCTTAAATATATTACTATCAATTCCGACAGCTTTGAGATCAGATAGATAGTTTGAAATCTTTTTGCAGGGGCAGCGGTATCCAAGTTAAGGCTTATGATGCCGACTTCTTCTCTAATGTCTTCAAAAATATTTAAAAATTTTTCGCAAACCTTCGGATCATAGACTGCTATGTTGTTGTGATAGAGGGAGTGTATTACTTCAGTATTGTCGCTGTTCACATTCATTTCATTTTTAAAGTATAGATTCATCATATTAAAATCAAATACCAAGAGATAGTATGTGAGCTGTTTTGTCACTTCAATAATCTCCGACACCTGCCATGGCAGCATTGAAATTATAGTATTGGGATGTAGCTCGTAAACGTTGTCCTCTATTTTTATCTTGCCTTCGCCTTCCAATATATAGAGGAACCTACTCTGCTTATGTAATAAGGGCTGAGTAGGTTGAGAATCACTTTGCACATCTAATATCAATACTTCGGAGCTTGTCTGAAGAGCCTGATGATTTTCCTGTATAGTGATCTTTTTGCTCATAGTTGCCTCCATTATTTATATATATAAATATAACATGGAACGTGTATTTTTACAAATTTTAGGACGAAATAATTGATATTTTTGCAAAAAAATGAAATTTTCTTTTAAAAAAATAAGTTTTTTGCAATTTTTTTTAATAAATTTGTCCCAAGCCATTCGGGAAAACGTGTTACTATAATTTTGGTAATATTATTGTATGAATAAATTATAAGGAGTGATTTTAATGGCAGTAAATTTAAGAGGTAAGAGTTTTTTAAAGTTGATTGATTTTTCATCTGAAGAAATTCGTTACCTAATGGACCTTTCCAAGAACTTCAAAGACATGAAGAGAGCAGGAGTTCCTCACAAGTATTTGACAGGCAAGAACGTTGTTCTTATATTCGAAAAGACTTCTACAAGAACAAGATGCTCATTTGAAGTTGCAGGATATGATTTAGGCATGGGCGTTACATACCTTGACCCGACAGGATCACAAATGGGACACAAGGAATCAATCGCCGACACTGCAAGAGTTCTTGGCAGAATGTATGACGGTATTGAGTACAGAGGATTTAAGCAAGAAGCTGTTGAAGAACTTGCTAAATATGCAGGCGTACCGGTATGGAACGGCTTGACTGACGAATGGCATCCGACTCAAATGTTGGCAGACATGCTTACAATTGAAGAACACTTCGGAAGTCTAAAAGGACTTAAGTTCGTTTACATGGGAGATGCAAGAAACAACGTTGCTAACTCTCTAATGATAGTTTGTGCTAAACTTGGCGTTAACTTCGTAGCTTGTGCACCGAAGGAATTATTCCCGGAAGCACACTTAGTTGAAATGGCTAAAGAACTTGCAGCTGAACATCACTGCACAGTAACTTTAACTTCAGACGTTAACGAAGGAACTAAGAACGCTGATGTTCTTTACACAGACATTTGGGTATCGATGGGCGAACCTGCTGAAATGTGGGAAAAGAGAATTGCTCTTCTAAAAGATTACCAAGTTAACAAAAAAGCTATGGAAAATGCAAACAAAGAAGCTATCTTCTTACACTGCTTGCCATCATTCCATGACACTAACACAAAAGTTGGCAAAGACATTTACGAAAAATTCGGCTTAGCTGAAATGGAAGTTTCAAATGAAGTATTTGAATCAAAACAATCACTTGTTTTCGATCAAGCCGAAAACAGAATGCACACAATCAAGGCGGTAATGTACGCTACTCTATTCTAGTTATTAAAAATATACGGGCTTGCAGGAGGGAAAATTTCCTGCAAGTCCCGATAAAATTAAAGGAGTTATTATGGCAATATTAGATTTTATAGCTAAAGTCACAAATGCGTTTTGGGGATGGCCAATTCTAGTCGTACTACTTGGCGGCGGTTTATTAATTAACTTTAGAACCGGTTGGGTTCAATTAAGATATTTACCATTTGTTTTAAAACAAACTTTCGGTAAAATGTTCAGTTCAAACGTAGGCGGAGAAGGTTCCGTAAGTCCTTTCCAAGCGGCTACAGCAGCACTTGCTTCTTCAATCGGAGCGGCAAACATAGTAGTTGCACCTTCAATTATATTCACAGCAGGTCCGGGAGCTATTTTCTGGATGTGGATTGCAGCAATTATCGGACAAGGAACAAAGTTTGGAGAAATTGTTCTTGGTATTAAATATCGTGAACAAAATGCTGACGGCGAATACGTAGGCGGACCTGCTTATACTTTCAAAAAAGGTATCGGCGGCACACTTGGTAAGGTAATGGGATTCTTGGTTTCATTCTTCTTTATGATTGAAATCCTTCCTTCAATTACTGTACAAACAATTTCAGCTGTTGGACCACTTGAACAACTTGGATTATCTCGTTTGGTTGGATCAATTATTATTGCAGTACTAGTAGTATTGGTTGCATACGGCGGAATAAAGAGAATATCACAAGTTACTGAAAAAATGGTTCCTTTCATGGCTGCCCTTTACATCATAATCGGACTATTCATCATAATCCTTCATATTGACCAAGTTCCAAATGCATTCAGAATGATTTTCGTAGGAGCTTTCAATCCTAAGGCAATAGCAGGAGGTGCTGCAGGAGCAAGTATCTCAGCACTTATCAGAGCAGGAGCTGCAAGAGGATGCTACTCAAACGAAGCAGGTATGGGTTCTGCACCTTATGCACATGCTACAGCAGTAACTGACCACCCTGTACGTCAAGCTATGTGGGGTATCTTCGAAGTTATATCTGATACAATTATCGTTTGTACAATTTCAGCACTTGTAGTGCTTTGCACAGGACTATATCAAAATCCTGACATGAAAGACGTTGGCGTTGAAAGGGCATTTAATTCTGCAATAGGACAAGTGGGAACTGCAATCGTAGCAATTTCTCTATTCTTATTCGTACTTTCAACAATCATCGTAATAGTATTCTACGCTGAAAAACAAGGTGAATACTTATTTGGTACTGCATTTGGTAAAGTAATTCGTTTAATATCTTGTGCAATGGTTATTTTAGGTGGATTCGTATCATTTGACAACGCCGGATTATTCTTAGATGCTACTCTTGGTTTGGTTGTATTTACCAACATGGTAGGTATGATTATCTTATCCGGAGAAATCAAAGAACAGGTTGACGAATTCTTTGGCGATCCGAAGTTCTATCCGGGAGCGAAGAAATAATTAAACCGGGGCAACCCGGTTTTTTATTTCAAAAATATATAAAAGGACAGGTTGAAAATGGAAGATAAAAATATAATAAAATCATCCTATAAAAAGGATGTAGGACCGGAAACATTTATTTTCTTAATTTTATTTTTCGGGTTATTCGTCTTCTTAGGTCGCGAAATGGGCGGCACTAAT
>CABTXP010000049.1 GCA_902488815.1 uncultured Eubacteriales bacterium
CTTAAAGTTTTTAATATTTTGTTCCGTTACAATTGCCGGATGAATTTTATTTTTAATGGCATAGTTTTCCGTGGGAAGACCGAAGGCATCCCAACCCATTGGAAATAGAACATTTTCTCCTTGTAGACGCTTCTTACGAGCCACTATGTCAAGAGCTGTATATGGTCTTGCGTGACCTACGTGAAGTCCTTGACCCGAGGGATATGGAAATTCTACAAGTACGTAAAATTTTTCCTTGTCATTTATATCTGTTTCAAAGCACTTGGTTTCATCCCAAATGTCTTGCCATTTTTTTTCGATTTCGTTCGGATTATAGTTTTTCATATTATCTCCTAAAAATCTGCACTACCTACTGTTCTTGGGAAAGGAATTACGTCACGAATATTTTTCATACCTGTAATATACATAACAGCTCTTTCAAATCCCAATCCGTAACCCGCGTGTTTTACGCTGCCGTACCTTCTTAAATCCAAGTACCACTCATAGGTTTCCATGTGCATATTTAATTCTTTCATTTTTTCTTCCAAGATTTCAATTCTGTGCTCTCTTTGAGAGCCGCCGATTATTTCTCCAACTCCCGGCACAAGTAAGTCCATTGCCCTTACAGTTTTGCCGTCGTCATTTTGATACATGTAGAAGGACTTTATTTCCTTGGGATAATCTACTACGAATACAGGCTTTTTGTAAACTTGTTCCGTAATGTATCTTTCGTGTTCCGTTTGAAGGTCAATGCCCCATTCTACAGGGTAGTTGAACTTTTCTTTAGACTTTAACAAAATATCAATGGCTTCTGTGTAAGTTATTCTTGCAAATTCTGAATTTACAATGTTGTCAAGTCTTTGGAGAAGGTCCTTGTCAATAAATTTATTAAAGAATTCCATTTCATCAGGGCATTCTTCAAGTACATAGTTAATTATAAATTTAAGCATTTCTTCGGAGCTGTTCATAATGTCTTCAAGCTCTGCAAAGGCAAGTTCAGGTTCCATCATCCAAAATTCAGCCGCATGTCTTTGGGTGTTTGAATTTTCCGCTCTAAATGTTGGCCCGAAAGTATATACATCTCTAAAAGCCAGTGCATATGCTTCGGCTTCAAGTTGTCCTGAAACTGTAAGGAAAGTATTTTTGCCGAAGAAATCTTTTTTACTGTCAAATTTGCCATCTTCAGTAAGTGGAGGATTTAAAGGATCGGTTGTTGTTACTCTAAACATTTCTCCCGCGCCTTCCGCGTCGGAGCTTGTAATGATCGGAGTGTGTACATAGACAAATCCTCTTTCCTGATAGTATTTATGTATTGCATATGCAAGTACAGATCTCACTCTGAATACCGCATTAAAAGTATTCGTTCTGGGGCGCAGGTGAGCAATAGTTCTTAAAAACTCCATTGAGTGGCGTTTCTTTTGTAGAGGATAATCTCTGTCTGAAACTTGAAGTACTTCAATTTCAGCAGCGTGAATTTCTACTGATTGCTTTTGTCCCGGTGATGCCACCAACTTACCTTTAACTTTAAGTGAAGTGCTTAATGTGAGTTTTTGAACTTCTTCGAAATTACTTAATTTTTCGTCATAAACTACTTGTAACGTCTTGTAGCAGGATCCGTCATTTAATTCTATAAAACCGAAATTTTTAGATGCTCTTTGTGTCTTAATCCAACCGCATACTTCTACTTCGGAGTCAATTAATTCTTCTTCTCTTTTGAAAATATCTTTTATCGATTCCATTTATTCCTCCTATAATAGATTGATTATATGAATTAATAAAATTTTTGTCAATTTACAGGTCTTTCCCAATCTTTTTAAAGTATTTTATTATTTCACTTTCATATCCTCGGTCATTTGGATTATAAAGTTTTAAGTCTTTAAACTCCAAAGGCAGATATTGTTGTTCTACATATCCACCATCGTAGGAATGAGGATATTTATAATTGGACCTCTCCTCTTTGTCCGTAGATGGATTGTGTGGGTCCCGTAGATGCATGGGTACTGTGAAACTATGTTCTTTTGTGATACGAAGTGCATTGTCAATCGCAAGGTATGATGCATTTGACTTTGGACTTGATGCGAGATAGGTGCATACATTGCCTAAAATTATTCGACCTTCAGGCATACCTACAGCTTCAAAGGCATAGAAACCCGACGTGGCAACGGTCAGTGCCATGGGGTTTGCATTGCCGATGTCTTCCGATGCGAAAATCAACATTCTTCTAAGTATGAACTTAGGGTCTTCGCCGGCATTTAACATTGCCGCCATATAAATAAGTGCCGCATTAGGGTCGCTGCCTCTCATGGATTTTATAAACGCCGAGATAATATTGTAGTGTTCGTTGCCGTTCTTGTCGTAATTAACAAATCTCTCCGTTGTTGAGTCCTGTATTGTATCAACGTCAATATTTATCGAGCCGTCTTCAGACCTGTCTGTAGATAAAACAGCCATTTCAATTGAGTTTAATAAAAATCTTCCGTCTCCTGAGGAAAGTTTGACCAAAAATTTTTTGGCGTCCTCTGTGATTTTGACATTGTACCTGCCAAGACCTCTCTCTTTATCTTCTAAAGCACGGTCTAATAACTCCAATAAGTCCTCGTCTGTCAGTTCTTTTAAATTTATAACCTTACAACGAGACAAGAGTGCCTTATTTACTTCAAAATATGGATTCTCCGTCGTCGCACCTATTAAAGTGACGATACCTCTCTCTACAAATGGAAGCAAGGCATCTTGTTGTGCCTTGTTAAATCTGTGAATCTCATCTAAAAATAATATTGATCCCATATTTGAAATTTTTAAATCTTCTTCACATGTTTCAAGGACCTCTCTTAATTCCTTTAAGTTGGATGTTACAGCAGAAAGTTTGTGAAATTTTTTCTTTGTCGTGTTCGCCACAATTTCTGCAAGAGTAGTCTTTCCAACTCCCGGCGGTCCGTAAAAAATCATAGAAGATACCAAGTCCGACTTTATTGCCCTGTAAAGATATTTGTCCTTCCCTACAATGTGAGATTGTCCTACAAACTCTCCCAAAGTTCGAGGTCTCATTCTCTGAGCCAATGGTGCCGACCTTTTTAAGTTGTTTTCCATGTTAAGTGTAAATAAATCCATTAATCTTTCTTTTCTTTTAAAATTTCATCTAATTCTTTAGCAAAGCTTTCAATGTCTTTAAACTCTCTGTACACAGACGCAAAACGGACATAACTTACCTCGTCCATGTCTTTTAACTCTTTCATCACAAGGTTTCCGATTTCAGAAGACTTTACTTCCTTGCCCATCGAGTTTTGAATTGTGTTTTCAATTCGCTCTGCCGCTTTTTCGACTTCGTCCATGGTTATAGGTCTCTTTTCACCACTTTTAACCATACCTCTGATTATTTTATTTATATCAAATGACTCTCTCGTACCGTCTTTTTTTATTACGACAATAGGCCTTTCTTCAATTTTTTCATAAGTTGTAAATCTCTTTTTACATTTCATACATTCCCTACGTCTTCTGATGGAATTGCCGTCTTCTGTAGGTCTTGAGTCTACAACTTTTGATTCCTCATATCCACATATTGGACATCTCATATATTTCTCCTTATAAAAAAACCTTCGGATGACCGAAGGTTTGAATTTATTTTCTGTTTCTCAAAAAGCTTGGTATTTGAAGTTCGTTTGGATTTTCGTAATCCCCTTCTTCAAGACCCGCTCTTCTTTGTCTGCCTTTAATGCCGTCATCTGTATCATCTAAATCAAACTCTGTAGCTATTACCGTAATCTTTACTTGATCTTTTAGTGAATCGTCAATTCCGGCACCGAAGATAATGTTTGCATCTTCATCTACATAGCTTCTGATTAAGTCTGCAGCTTCGTTAGCTTCAAATATTCCAAGGTCATTACCTGCAGTTACGTTAATAAGTACGGATTTTGCTCCTTCAATTGAAGTTTCAAGTAAAGGCGAGTTAATTGCAAGCTTTGCAGCATTTGTAGCTCTGTCGTCACCTGATGCTGTACCTATACCCATGTGAGCAATGCCCTTGTTGGACATAATTGTCTTAACGTCTGCAAAGTCCAGGTTGATTAAATTCGGTACTGAAATTAAATCGGAAATACCTTGGATACCTTGTTTTAATATGTCGTCAGCCATTTCAAAGGCCTTAAGGAATGATGTCTTTTTATCTGACACGATTAAAAGTCTGTCATTCGGTATAATTACAAGAGTATCAACTTTGTCTTTCAGCGCGTTAATTCCAATTTCAGCTTTTTTAGCTCTTTGGCTGCCTTCAAAAGTAAACGGCTTTGTAACAACACCTACTGTAAGAAGTCCCATATCTTTTGCGATTTCAGCAATTGTCGGTGCAGCACCTGTTCCGGTACCTCCGCCCATTCCTGCGGTAATAAATACCATGTCCGCGCCTTCTAAAGCTTCGGCGATTTCGTCACGGCTTTCTTCCGCTGACTTTTCTCCTACTTCCGGATTTGCACCTGCGCCTAAACCTCTTGTGATTTTTTCGCCAATTTGTATTTTATTTTCAGCAAGTGAACCTTTTAAAGCTTGTTTATCAGTGTTCACAGCATAAAATTCCACACCTTTAACTCCGGCAGTAATCATTCTGTTAACTGCATTACTTCCGCCACCGCCGACGCCTACAACTTTGATTTTTGCAAAATCATCATAGTCCATGTCAAAATCTAACATACAATTCCTCCTAAATCTATTTAAATTCTCATAATAACCCAATCTTCTTATATCATTTTATAAACAAATTGCCCAATAGTCAATATAAAGGTTGAAGAATACTAATTCTTTGTCTCTAAAATTGGATTAGGTCCTTTGTTTAAATAAACTGTGTCGGCAACAATGCCTTTACTTGCAACATCGTCCATGACTTTCGCCAATACTTTCAGCTTATAAGCCGTGTTTTCATATGGTCCGAAAACTAATTTAATTCCATCCTTAGTTGTTATTTCCGCCATGTCGTCTTTTAATGAAACAATTCCGATTAAAGGCTTTAATCTTTCATTTTTAAAAATTTCAAACAAAAACTCCGCCTTTTGTCTGTCCTCAGTTCCAAATAAAAATGATCCGACAGGATAGTTTTCAAATTCTACATTCTCCAAAGTAAAGAGTTCCGGGTTGTACATATTCTTTTCGTCAAGAACTCTCAGCTCCTCGTCTATTAAATAGAACTTGCCGTTATATACTCCTTGAAACAAAGGCTTTCTCTCTACAATTGAAATCTTCACCGGAGCAAAAGGTAAGAATGTAATCTTGGCCGTCTTGACATAGGGAAGTTTTTCTATCGACTCACGTGCCTTTTTGCCTGCAAAGGAAAAGTAACTTGCCCCTTTTTCAATTTGTCCTGCCGCAATTATGTCTTCCACTTCCGTGTTTTCATTGCCGGTAATATTTACATTTTTTACGTTAAAGGCTCCCGCATACTTTAAAAGAAAAAATACTACTACCAAAATAATTATAGTCAAGACAACTTTTCTAATTATTCTGTTAATATTATTTTTCTTTTTTCTCTTTTCAATTCTTATGTCTATATTTTGGGAATCGCCGTCGGTGTTTTTCATTTTAACCTGCCTGTAATTCTATCTATTTCCTCAACTATTAGATTTACTCCTTCCGGGTTGCCAAGTTTTTTTGCATTGGCTCCCAATTCTTTTCTATACTCTTCGTCTTTTAAAATATTTTCAATTTTTTCTAAAAGAATTTCTCCGTTTAAATCATTTTCATCTATTACAATACTTGCTCCCGCCTTTTCGTAGGTCTTGGCATTGTATCTTTGGTGATCTCCTGCAGTATATGACTTGGGAATTAAAATTGAGGCCTTGCCTACTGCAGATATTTCGGCAAGAGTCATTGCACTTGAACTTGCTATTACAACGTCGGCTCTGTTTAGAAGCACGGGAATGTCGTGTGAGTATTCAAGGATTGTTACCTTATCGTTATTGTAGTAGCCTAAGTCTTTTATAAAGTTTTCGTAGTGGACCTTGCCTGTTATGTGAACTAAGTTAAAGTCAATGTCATGATTTTTTAACATTTCTATCATGGCATCGTTAGTAGACTCTTGTCCGCCGCTTCCGCCGAAGGATAGGACGAATGGATGGTCTGTATTAAAGGCCATGTCCTTATGCTCTAAAGATATGTCTTTAAATTCTTCTCTTATTGGATTGCCTGTTACGACAATTTTTGATTTGTCGAAATACTTTTCCGCTTCTTCAAAGTTTAAAAATATTTTTTTAGCCTTCTTCGAAAGGAGCTTATTGGTCTTGCCCGGATATGCGTTTTGCTCTTGAATAACAGTTGGAATGCCTGCCATTTGTGCAGCTAAAGAAATAGGCGCACATACATATCCACCTGTTGCGATTACTATATCCGGCTTAAAAGTCTTTAACAGTTTTTTAGACATTTTTATGCCTTTTGAAAGCTCGATTATTGATTTAAAAGAATCTAAATTTATACTCTTCCTTGGAAGTCCTTCAACTTTTACCGGATAAAAGGAAATTTTAAGTCCCGATTTTGCTACAAGTTCTTCTTCTAAAGAATCTTTTTTGCCTACATAGTAGACTTGTGCATCTTTGTCATTTTCAAAAATTCCTCTTCCAATTGCAAGAGCCGGATAAATATGGCCGCCGGTTCCTCCTCCGGATAAAATATATCTCATATGTCACCTCGTTTTAGCATTGTTTGACGATATTCTAAGAAGCAGCCCCGCACTTGCCACACAAGACAAAAGGGACGTACCTCCGTATGAAATAAATGGCAATGTAATCCCCGTTACCGGGAAAAGCCCGGTTGTAACCCCCATATTAAATATGGCCTGGACTACAATAAAAGTAGTAAGTCCAACCGCTACATACTTGTCAAAAAGATTAGTCGCATCATAGGCAATTTTATAACCTCTGTATGCAAAAATTCCGAATAAAACTACAACTGTTGCCGCACCTACAATCCCCAACTCTTCCGCTATAATGCAAAAAATAAAGTCGTTGTGGGCTAAAGGCAAGTATGCGTACTTTTGTCTCGATTTAAAATAACCTACGCCGAAAATTCCTCCCATTGAGATGGCAAGAATACTTTGCTTGGTATGATAGTGCATATTGTCAAGATCCCCGCCAACCGCTTCACGGAACTGTGCTATTCTCTTTAACCTGAAAGCTTCATCTTTAAATAGAATGAAGAGCATAAGCGCCAATCCCACCGCAACAATGGTAAAAAACTGATATGGTTTCATGCCGCCGACTAAAAACATGGCGAATAAAGACACACCTATTACAACAGCAGTTGAAAAGTCCTTAGTCATAATAGGCCCTACTGAAACTCCTATAATTGCTAAAATTACAAAAAATATTTCTTTCTTCCCTATTTGATTTTTATTCTGCTCCAAATACTTTGCCAAAAATAAAATCGAACTTACTTTTAAAAAGTCTGAAGGTTGAAGTCTTAAAGTCTTTCCCCCTATATTTTTTACAATCCATCTCTCTTGACCGTACTCTTCAGAAGCCCAGCCGGGGAGCCATAGTGCAAATACTAAGAAAAGAGTTACGATAAAAATCGGGAAAGATAACTTTTTTATAACAGACATCTTTAAATTGAGTATTATAAATACACTTACAACACCAATTGCAAGTGCGGATATTTGACGTTTGGTATAGTAAAATCCCACACCCTTGTGCTTAGAAACGGCTTGAGGCCATGATGCACTGGATACGGCTGCTATTCCTATTACTATTAATAAAATTGTGACAGTTAAAAGAGTTTTATCAACTGTTTTTAAATTTCTCTTCACAATTTTAAATAATTTCATTCAATCACCTTTACGATTTCTTTAAACTCTCTGCCTCGTTCTTCGTAATTTTTATACATGTCCCAAGAAGCACATGCCGGAGAAAGAAGAACAATTTCCCCGTTTATTGCCAAGTTATGGGAAACATCAACGGCTTCTTTCATATTTGAAACAATTGTATAAGGTATTTCAAACTCTGTTGCCATAGATTTTAATATATCTCTTGTTTCTCCCATAAGTACCAAGTGCTTTACTCTATGTTTCATTACTTCAAACAAAGGTCTGAAGTCTATATTCTTGTTGTATCCTCCTGCTATTAAAACAATATTTTTGTCAAATGCCTGTATTGCTTTAATGGTGGAGTCGGGATTTGTGCCTTTTGAGTCGTTATAGTATGAGACACCATTTAATTCTCTTACAAATTCAATTCTGTGCTCCACGCCTTTGAAAGTTTCAACTCTCTCGGCAATTTTTGACAGCTCTATTCCTTCCAAAATACAAGCCAAAACGGAACAAAGGACATTTTCCAAATTGTGAGCGCCGGGTAAAGGTATGTCCTTTACGTCCATCACTTTATAAACTTCGCCTTTAATATCTCTGTAAAATATTTTGTCTCCATCGACATAAGTGCCGGGTAAGGTCATATCTTTTTTGGAAAAATAATAGATCTTACAATTTAAGTCCCTGATCTTTGCAAGTATTTCGTCTTCCCCGTTTAAAATTAAACTGTCATTTTTATCTAAATTTGCAAATATTTTATATTTTGCTCTCACATAGTTTTCAAAACTTCCGTGCCAATC
>CABTXP010000050.1 GCA_902488815.1 uncultured Eubacteriales bacterium
ATATGAATCGACACAAAATGGCGGAGAAGGTGGTATTCGAACCCACTTGGGCTTGCGCACTAACGGTTTTCAAGACCGCCCCGTTATGACCGCTTCGGTACCTCTCCTCTCGGATACGTTACTTATACACTATAGCATGTTATGTAAATTATGGCAAGGACTTTTTTACATTTCTTCGTGCATGTGTATTATATTAATTTTTCAAATTTTTGTAAAGGAATATCCCGTTAAATTTTACAGCCATTATTAAAAGCCTTGCTTTATTTGCTATAATTCTTGTAGAGGTGTTTTATGAAAAAAATAGATTTACTTAGAAATGAAATAGAAAGAGAAAATATTAAGGCATATGTTGTGCCTTCATCCGATCCCCATTTGTCGGAGTACTTGCCGGAGCACTACAAGGAGAGAGCTTTCTTAACAGGCTTCACAGGTTCAAACGGCCTTTGCGTTACAACTCCGACTGATGGCAAGCTTTGGACCGACGGCAGATATTTTATCCAAGCCGAGATGGAGCTAAAGGATTCAGGCTATGACCTTATGAAAATGGCAACGCCGGGATACCCGACTTATGTGGAATGGTTAAAGGACAATTTAAAATCAGGAGATACAGTTGGACTTAACGCACTTTATTTTTCAAAGGCGGAGCTCAACAATTTGTCCGAAGCTTTAGCCGAAAAAGGAATTAAAATTGTTGACCTTGACTTGGTTGGAAGGCTGTGGAAGGACAGACCTGAACTGTCAAAGGAAAAGGCCTTTGTCTTGGAAGATAAATATGCGGGCAAGTCCGCAAGTTCAAAAATTAAAGAGATAAGATCCGCCATGAGTGAAGTAGGCGCAGATGTTCATATAGTTTCCGAACTGCCCTCCATCAGCTGGACTTTTAACATTAGAGGCAGGGATATTTTATTTACTCCCGTGTTATTTGCCTACGCTTCAATTGAAAAGGACAGGGCAATTTTATTTACCGACCTTTCAAAAATCACCGACGAGGTTATGGCACACTTGAAAAATAACGGCGTGGAAGTGAGAGAGTACAATGAAATCTTTGAATACGCTGCATCTTTAAAGGGCAGAAACGTTCTTGTAGATAAAAATATGCTTAACTCAAAGGTCTATGACAGCATTGCCGGCAACATTGTTAATGGGAAAAATCCTGCTGAATATTTAAAGGCAATTAAAAACGACACGGAAATAAAAAATCAATTGGAAGCTCATAAGATTGACTGTGTTGCTCTTACCAAGTATTTCTACTACTTAAAGACCAATGTGGGAAAAGTTAATATAAACGAATACACTGCACAGGAAAAACTGCACGAGTTTAGAGCCGAAAGTCCTTTGTTTATTGAAGAAAGCTTCGGCACAATTTCTGCATGCGGCCCTAATGCGGCAATGATGCACTACAGTGCAAATGAAAATAAACATTCCGACCTACAACCTAAGTCACTGTATCTTGTGGACTCAGGGGGACAATACTTTCTGGGCACTACGGACATTACAAGGACTATCGCCTTGGGACCTGTAAGTGATGAGGAGAAGAGAGACTTTACAAATGTTTTAAAGTCGCACATTAACCTTGCCACTTTTAAATTTTTAAAAGGCACTACGGGACACGCCCTTGATGCAGTGGCAAGAGAACCACTTTGGAGATTGGGTCAAGACTATAAGTGCGGCACAGGTCACGGCGTCGGCTACCTACTTGGAGTACATGAAGGACCTCACGGCATTTCCACGAGAGAAAACAATGTGGCTTTTGCCGAAAATATGGTTATAACTATTGAGCCCGGCATTTATAAAGAAAACAAACACGGCATCAGAACGGAAAATGACTACTATGTAAAGAAAGCTTTTACAAATGACGACGGAGAATTTTTGGAATTTGAAACCTTTAACTACTTGCCAATAGATTTGGATGCCATTGATCCCACACTTTTAACGCAAGAAGAGAAGGAATGGTTAAACGACTATCACAAGAAGACATATGAGCTCTTAAAAGACGATTTGGACGACGAATTAAGGGCATGGCTTAAAGAATCTACAAGGGCAATTTAATGACTGATTTAAAGGCTAAGCTGAAGCTTTTACCTGATAAGCCGGGAGTCTATATTATGAAGGACTCCCTGGGCAATATTATCTACGTGGGGAAGGCCAAGTCTCTCAAGAAGAGAGTGTCACAATACTTCGGCTCCTACGGTCAAGGCTCGCTTAAAGTAAAGTCAATGGTGGAACACATTTCCGATTTTGAATACATTGTAGTGAACACGGAAGTGGAGTCCCTGATATTAGAGTCAAATTTAATTAAGGAAAATAATCCCAAGTACAATATTTTGCTAAGAGACGACAAGCAGTACCCCTATATCAAGATCACAATGTGGGAGAAATATCCTCGGATCTTAAAGGTGAGGAGCGTCTCTAAGGACAAGGGAAAGTATTTCGGTCCCTATCCTTCCGCAGAAAATGTAAATGTGGCAATTGATATTTTTCAGGAGCTTTTTCCCATAAGGGATTGTAATTTAAATTTGGAAAAGGCGAAGGGTAAGGTAAGGCCATGTCTTAACTTTTTTATCGACAGATGTATGGCACCTTGCTACGAAAATGTCAGCGAGGAAGACTACAGATACTACATCGACAAGGTAATAGACTTTTTGGAAGGACGAAGCAGAGAAATTCCAAAGATTATTGAACAAAAAATGGACGAAGCTGCTTTAAACTTAAATTTTGAAAAGGCGGCGGACTTAAGGGACAAGTTAAATTCTTTAAACTACCTTGTCCAAAGAGGTCAGCTTGCAGACACGGCATCTTTTGAAAATCGTGATGTAATCGGAGTGGCACAAGGTGATGGGGAAGCGGCTGTGCAAATATTTTTTGTGCGAAACGGAAAAATCACCGGGCGAGAAAACTTTTTTATCAAGGACGAATTTATGGAAAAGAGGGAGGACCTTATCCAAGCTTTTATCAAACAGTTTTATGTCCTTGCAGCTTTTATCCCCGGCGAAATTTTGGTGGAAGTGCCTTTGCCCGATGCTCCTCTTTTAGAGGCATGGCTCAGCGGTCAAAAGGGAAGCAAGGTGGAAATTTTAGTGCCAAAGATCGGAGAGAAAAAGCACCTTGTGGACCTTGTAAAGAAAAATGCGGGGGAAATGCTTTTAAAGTCGGCGGAAAGTATGAGAAGACAAAGAGAGAGAAACTTGGAGACTTTGGAAGAAGTTCAAAGGTTATTAAACTTGGATGTCTTGCCTAAACGCATTGAAGCCTACGACATTTCAAACATTTCAGGGGTGGACTCCGTAGGCAGTATGGTGGTCTTTGAAAACGGCGAGAGAAAGAAGAGCGACTACAGGAAGTTCAGAATTAAAACTGTAGAGGGACCCAACGACTACGACAGTTTGAGAGAGGTTTTAAAGAGAAGATTTACCCGTGGCATAAAAGAGCAGCAGGAAGAGAAGTACACTACCTTTTCTCTTTATCCCGATTTAATTTTAATGGACGGGGGCAAGGGTCAAGTCAATGCGGCCTTGGAAGTTTTAGAATCAATCGGCGTTACAATTCCCGTGGCGGGACTTGTAAAGGACGACTTTCATCAAACCAGGGGAGTCATTTACGAAAACGAAGAGAAGGACTTAAAAGTTACTTCGAATGTCTATAGATTTTTTTATAAAATACAGGAAGAGGCCCATAGATTTGCCATTAACTATCACAGATCTCTACGGACAAAGAACATGTTTACTTCGGAACTTGACAATATAAAGGGCATAGGTCCGAAGCGGAAGGCAAATTTAATGAGGCACTTTAACTCCATCAGCAAAATAAAATCCGCAAGTGTGGAAGAGCTTTTGGAAGTTAAAGGCATGAACAGAAGTGCGGCGGAAAATATAGTAAATCATTTTAATAGGAGCGGCAATGGTAACTCTAAATAAATTTATTAAAGACTTAAATATGCAGGTCATATACGGGCCGGCGGGCTATGAAAACATCGAAATAAAGTCCAACGAAATTAACAGGCCGGGAATGCAGTTTTGCGGTTATTATAAAAAGTTTAAAGACGGCAGAATTCAAATAATCGGAATTCAGGAGTGGGAATATTTAAAAGAATGTAGCCCTGAGAAGAGAGAAGAAGTGTTGGAAGAATTATTTAAACACGATTTTCCTGCAATTATTTTTACAAGTGATAATTACGTCTTCTATGAAGTATCGGAACTTGCAAAGAAGTACAAAGTTACAGTTCTCTCTACAAGTAAAAATACTACAAGATTTATTACCGACATGATTTTGTACATGGACATAATGTTTGCGCCGAAGGCGAGAGTACACGGCGTACTCCTTGACATATATGGTGTAGGAGTACTTATTACAGGGGACTCGGGAGTTGGTAAATCTGAGACGGCACTTGAGCTTATTGAAAGAGGACACAAGTTGGTGTCAGACGACTCTGTAATAGTGAGAAATATTGGAGGATCTTTAAAGGGAAGATCACCTGAGGTCACAAAGTATTTTATGGAAATACGCGGCGTAGGTATTGTAGATGTAAGCAGAATGTTCGGCATCGGCTCCGTAATGGACGAAAGACCTATTGACCTTATAGTTAAACTTGAACTTTGGAATGAAGAAAAGGACTACGAAAGACTTGGCATTGACGACAGCACGGTAAAATTATTGGGTAAAGACGTCATTGAGTACACAATCCCCGTGAGACCGGGCAGAAACAGCGCCCTTATAATTGAAGCCGCAACAAAGAGCTACAAGCAAAAAATGTATGGCTACAACCCCGGCATTGAACTGAACGAAAGAATTATGAAGCAAATTGCAACGCGAAAAAAAGCTACAGAATAAATTAAACATTATAAACCGACAGTCAATGCTGTCGGTATTTTACTGTCAATAAAAAAACTTCCACATAAGTGGAAGTCTTTTAATTGTCATCATCATTTCTGTGATCGGAATTATTTCTTTCGCTGTTTCTGCGTTCAGAGCCTTCTCTGTTACTTTCTCTGCCGCCTTCTCTGCCTTCTTTATCAGTCGTTTCAACTCCGCCTTCACCGTCTTCATCTTCCTCTTCTTCAGGAGCGAAGTATGCAGGCTTGTCTTGGTTTCTCGGAGTATAGCCTTCAGGTATTAACTCGGTGTAACCAAGGGCGCTGATATATTTTCTATTAATTTTGTCAGGCATTACAAAGTCTTTGTTTTCCAATCCTTCGTGAATAGGTCCCATAAGATCTGCAAATATACCTGCAGCGGTTAAACTGTTAAATTTAAGAGGTGTGTGGTCGTCATTGCCCAACATTACCGAGCATACATAGTAAGGTGAGTAGCCTACAAACCAAACTTCTTTCTTGTCGTTTGTAGTACCGGTTTTGCCGGCAATGGTCATGTTTTTAATTTGAGCTCTTCTACCTGTACTCTTTTTAACAACGTCTTTTAAAATATCTGTCATAATGTAGGCATTTTGTTCCGAAGTCACACGAGTTTTGGACTCGGGATTTTTATAAATCACTTTGCCGTCTGATGACTCTATCTGAGTTATGAAAACGGGTTTGTGTACCTCGCCCTTGTTAGGAAAGACTGAGTATGCCGCCGCCATTTCAAGAGGCGATATACCCTTTGTAAGGCCTCCTAAGGTAAGTGCCGCATAGTTATAGTCGTTAGTAGGTGAATCTTTCGGATGAACGATTGTGCTTACACCCAATTCTTCTAAAGTCGTAACCATCTTCTTAAAGTTTTCGTCGTTGTTTACAACCTTTGAGTATTGAGAATATTTATTTTGTTTACTTTCCAAGTTGGCGGAAAGGTCTCTTGCCACAAGATATGTGCCCACGTTTGACGACTGTACCAAAAGTTGTCTGATACTTTGCCAGCCTCTGTAACTGCCTACGTTTTTAGGTGCGTAGTTTAAGTATGGAAGATTAAGTCCTTGTAAGGATTGGTCAAGGTAAATGTCTCCCGCCGTTGCGCCGTTGTTAAAGGCAGTTAGGTAAACTGAAATAGGCTTTATACTTGAACCCGGTTGTCTGGGAAGAGTTGCTCTGTTTGTAATTCTTCCGCCGCCGACTTTTCTGCCGCCGATTATGCCTAAGACATGTCCGTTGTAGGGGTCCATAACTACGGCTCCGATTTGAGGTTGTAACTCGCCGTTTTCATTTACCTTTTCTCCCGAAAGCTTAATTTCGGAAGCACTTTTTTCCAAGCTTTTTTGTATTTCCATGTCCATTGCGACATAGATTTTAAGTCCGCCGTTATAAAGTCTGTTGTGAGCTTCCACATCTTCATAGCCTAAGTCTTTTAAAATTTCTATTGTTTCGTCCTTTGCTATGTCAAGGTAGTGGGAACTGATACCGAATTTATTTCTTCTTCCCAAGTTCAAAACTATAGGTGTTGCGACTGCAGTGTCGTATTGGGCTTGATCAATCTTGCCTTGTTCCCACATTTTTTTAAGAACTCTTTCTTGTCTTTCCTTGCTGCTGGGATTAAAGACAGCCTTCATGGGAGCAAGTTGCCCCTGTTTTATTTGAAACTCTTCAAAGGAGTCAATTTTATTAAGGGCTCTAAGTTCTTCCGCAATTGCATTTGTATGTTCATCAACAGTTATGTCCTTTAAAGGAATTGTCACAACTTGTAATGTACTCAGGTCGTCAACGCCGTATTCAATAGGCATTGAGTTGTAAGGCGTATATGCCTCCGGTCTATTTGTAACACCTGCTATAAGGGCACATTCCGCCAAGTTAAGGTCCCAAACATTTTTGTTGAAGAAGGACTTTGCGGCTGCCTGTACACCTACGGCACCTTTAGAAAATCCTGAAGAGTTAAGATAGGCTTCAAGGATTTGGTCTTTGGATAAGACATTTTCCATTTGGAAAGAATAGTACACGTCGGTTAATTTTCTCGTCATGTCCTTTTGCGTCCCTGTGTAAAGGTTCTTTGCAAGCTGCATTGTAATAGTGGATGCACCTTCTTTAAACCTCTTCGCCTTTATGTTTTCAACTATTGCACCCATTACACGCTTAAAGTCGATGGCACTGTGTTCGTAAAACCTCATGTCTTCAATTGCCACAGCAGCATTCTTTAAGTCGTCGGGAATTTTGTCAATAGTTACATATTCTGAAAACTCGTTTTGTACTAAAGTTTCCAAAGGCTCTCCTTTGACAGTATATATTTTTGAAGTTTCCATTATTCTCGCTCTAAAGTTTTCCGGATCTATAGGCGGTGCTTCTTCCACAACGGAAAGGACATAGGATGCAACAAGGGCTGCTCCTGCTGTTGCCGCCATTAAGACTAAGAGAATCAGAATAACGATGAAACTTGAAAATCTAAATCCTTTTTTTTGCTTCTTCTTTTTTTTCATCCGTTCCTCCTACGGGTATTATAACAGATTAAAAGCCTATAATAGTTACAAATTTTTTAATTTTCTACCCATGACAACAGTTGCGAAAGCTTTTAAAATATCTCCCGGTATACATGGGACAAGTACACTTACTAAAAGTGCGGCGAAAGTGACTTCAGTATTTGCGTAAAAGTTCTTAAGCACATAGAGATAAGTAAGGCCCACTGCATAAAAAACAAGGTACGCAACAACAACGGCAAAGATTAAATTTTTTGTGCTCTTATTGTCTTTTAAAATATAAGACATAAGAGGTGCCGCAATTGCAAAAGAAATTAAAAATCCGAAGGCGGGATGAAAAACTCTTTGCAGTCCTCCTTCAAATCCTGAAAATATTGGAAGACCCATAAGCCCCAAGAGGATGTATGCCGCTTGAGATGAGAATGCCTCCTTGGGAGTTAAATATAGTGACGAGAGCATTACAAAAAGTGTTTGAAGAGTAATGGGCACAGGTCTTATGGGTATAGCTATAAATGCGCCTACAGCCGTAAGCGCTGTAAAGAGTGCGCATAGTGTAAGTCTGTTTGTCTTCATTCTGTTCTCCTTTCAAAGGTCAAATATAATTCTAAGTATAAGTTATGACATTTACAATATTCATGTTGAAATAAATCTCTTTAATTATTAAAATTTAACAAAAGGAGTTGATACATTGTTACTGGCAATTGACGTTGGCAACACCAACATAGTCTACGGAATTTTCCGTGGCAAAGAATTAATTTCAAGTTTCAGAATTTCTACAGACACTACCAATTCAAGTGATGAATATGGAATGCTGTTTTTAAATACTTTAAAATTCAACAAAATTAAAAAAGAAAAGATTA
>CABTXP010000051.1 GCA_902488815.1 uncultured Eubacteriales bacterium
AGACGTGTGCTCTTCCGATCTGTAGTGACGTAATGATGATTGTTTCATTAGATCCGCAAACTAAGAAAGCCAATGTTATTTCGATACCGAGGGACACGAGAGTTAAAATATCAGGCAGAAAAAATTATCAAAAAATTAACGCCGCGTATGCATTTGGAGGCAAGGAACTTACTTTAAAGACGGTTAATGAAGTCTTCGGACTTAATTTAGATAAATATGTATTGGTGGACTATGACGTTGTAAGACGTGTAGTCGATAAATTAGGCGGAGTTAAAGTAGATGTGCCTATAGATATGAAGTACACAGATGAGTGGGATGACCCGCCGCTAATCATTGATATAAAACAGGGGGAACAAGTCTTAGACGGAGATACGGCGGTTAAATTTCTTCGCTTCAGAAAGAACAGTGACGGATCCGGATATAAGAACCAAGACTTGGAAAGGGTAGATTCTCAAAAGATGTTTGTGGCTGCTGTACTTGATAAAATTACAAGCCCAAAAGGTCTTTTAAAGATACCTGCTTTAATTAACATTTACGAAAAGAACGTAGATACAAATATTCCGGCAGAAGACTTGCTAAGTTTTTTCAATATAATTAGAAAATCGGAAGATGAAAAGATGCAAGGGTATACTTTACCCGGAGGTGCCAAGTACATTAACAAAGTATCTTATTTTATATTTGATGAAAATGAAACAAATGTATTATTTAAGACGCTTAATATTAAATAAGGAGGCAAAATGGATTTAAAAGAAAAAATTGAAGTTATCAAAAGTGCTGCGGAAGAAAAGCTTGCAACTGACATTGATGTATTAGACATAAGAGAAAGAAACGGAATTTGTGACTATTTTATCATCATGAGCGGAAGTTCCCCGAGACAAGTTGAAACTATTGCCGACTATATTGAAGAACAAATGGATAAGCAAGGTGAAGAATTGCTTCATGAGGAAGGGAAAAATACTAACAGATGGATTATCTTGGACTACAACGAAGTAATAGTTCATGTATTTCATAACGAAGAAAGAGAATACTACAACTTGGAAAGATTGTGGACAGACTCACAGACGCTAAGAGAGGGAAAAAAGTAATGGAATATATAAAGACGGACAAAGCACCTAAGGCTGTAGGACCTTACTCACAAGGGGTAGCTATCGGCGGAGATAAAAAATTAATATTTACTTCAGGTCAACTACCGATAGATCCTGCAACAGGAGAATTAATTACAGACTCAATTGAAAAAGCGACACTTCAATCACTTAAAAACAATTTAGCTGTAATAGAAAAAGCGGGCGGAAGTAAGGAAACAATTCTTAAAGTAAATATATTTTTAAAAGATGTAGAAAACTTCCAAAGAGTGAACTCAGTCTATGAAGAATTTTTCGGAGATGTAAAGCCTGCAAGGTCTTGTGTCGAAGTTGCAAGAATACCGAAGGACGCTCCGATAGAAATTGAATCAATTTCATATGCAAAATAACTTAAACCACCTATATGGTGGTTTTTTTGCGGCATATTTTATATAATTTAGTTGGTGGTTGTATGGATTTAAACAGAATTAAAAAATATATACCGACAGTTATATTAACCATAGGACTTTTATTTTTTGCGAGTAAATACTATGAGACCAAGACGGAGCCGCAATTGCCTTTTGCACAACTTGTAGGGACTGACAATAACTCTGACGTTGAGGTGAAAGACGAAAGAGAACCTAAGACAATATTGGTTCAAGTGGCAGGTGCCGCCGTTAACACAGGCATTGTTGAGTTAAAAGAAGGTGACAGAGTTAAAGATGCAATAGATGCGGCAGGAGGAGTACTTTCCGACGCCGATGTTGACAGCTTAAACTTGGCGCGTAAAGTCAAAGACGAAGAAAAAATATACATACCTAAGGTTGGAGAAATAGTTGAGACACATACTGCCGTTTCAAATGAACTTATAAACATAAACAAGGCAAGTTCCGGAGAGTTGCAAAATATACCGGGCATAGGACCGAAGACGGCAGACAAAATAGTTAGATACAGAGAGGGTAATCCCTTTGTAAGTATAGAAGACATAAAAAATGTACCGGGGATTGGAGAAAAAAAGTTTGAAGAGATAAAAGACTTCATAACTTGTGACTAAAGTAATTGACTATAATGGCCAAAGATGATAGACTACTTACGGTACAAATACACACATTACTTGATTGCAATCGTGTTGCTTTTAGTTCGACTGCAAAAAGAGAGTGATGGAGGAAAAAACAGGAGGAAATATGTCAGTAATATCAATGAAAAACTTACTGGAAGCCGGAGTACACTTCGGTCACCAAACAAGAAGATGGAACCCGAAAATGGCTAAGTTCATTTTCACAGAGAGAAACGGTATCTACATTATCGATTTACAAAAAACTGTAAAAAAAGTAGAAGAAGCTTATGATTTTGTAAGAGAACTTACAGAAGAAGGCGGCACAATTCTCTTTGTTGGAACTAAAAAACAAGCACAAGACGCTGTTGAAAAAGAAGCTAAGAAGTGCGGTATGCCATACATTAACCAAAGATGGTTGGGTGGACTTCTAACAAACTACAAGACAATCAGAAAGAGAATCGACAGATTATTCGAACTTGAAGAAATGGAAAGCGACGGAACATTTGAAGTCCTTCCAAAGAAAGAAGTTATAGAATTAAAGCATGAAATTGAAAGACTTGAAAAATTCTTAGGTGGAATTAAGAATATGGACGGTATGCCTGATGCTTTATTTATAGTTGATCCTAAGAAAGAAAGAATAGCTGTAAAAGAAGCTGAAATATTAGGAATACCTGTTGTGGGAATTGTTGACACAAACTGTGACCCTGATGAATTGGATTACCCAATTCCGGGCAACGACGACGCAATAAGAGCGGTAAAATTAATAACTGAAACAATAGCAAATGCAGTTTTAGAAGGAAAACAAGGCACACAACTTGAAGATCACACTGAAGAAGCTGCTGAAGAAGTGGAAGAATTTGAAACTCAAGAAGAACTTGAAAAAGCACTTAACGGTGAAGAATCTGAAGAAGAGTCCACTGAAGAAGAGTAAGAGATATAGTATGTAATAAGAGTTCTTGAGTGAACTCTTATTTTTTAGGAGGGTATAAACATGGCAAATATTACAGCACAAATGGTTAAAGAATTAAGAGAAAAATCCGGCGCAGGAATGATGGACTGCAAAAAAGCACTTGAATCAACAGGTGGAGATTTAGACAAGGCAATGGATTTTCTTAGAGAAAAAGGAATTGCTTCAGTAGCTAAAAAATCATCCAGAATTGCATCTGAAGGTTTAGTTGATGCTTACATTCACGGCGGAAGAATCGGCGTTATCATTGAAGTAAACTCCGAAACAGACTTCGTTGCTAAAAACGATGACTTTAAAGCTTTTGTAAGAGATATGGCAATGCAAGTTGCAGCTGTAAGTCCGAAATACGTTACAAGAGACGAAGTTCCTCAAGAAATGGTTGAACACGAAAAATCAATTTTACGTGAACAAGCTTTAAACGAAGGTAAACCTGAAAAAATCGTTGAAAAAATGGTAGAAGGACGTCTTGAAAAGTTTTTTGAAGAAATAGTTCTTTTAGACCAAAAATTTATTAAAGACTCAGATTTAAAAGTACAAGATGTACTAAACAATTTAATTGCAAAAATTGGAGAAAATATTAAAATCAGAAGATTTACAAGATACGAAGTAGGCGAAGGCTTAGAAAAGAGAAACGAAGATTTTGCCGAAGAAGTAAGAAAACAAATGGGTCAATAAAACGCTATGAATCCTAAATACACCAGAGTAATTTTAAAATTAAGCGGCGAAGCTTTGGCGGGTGATAAGCATGTGGGAATTGACATGAATACCGTTAAGGTAATTGCTGAAAAAGTTAAAGCAATAAAAGAACTTGGAGTTGAAGTTGGAGTAGTCGTTGGAGGCGGAAACTTTTGGAGAGGAAGAGACGCTACAGGGATGGAAAGAGCGACTTCTGACTACATGGGTATGCTTGGCACTGTAATGAACTCATTGGCATTTCAAGATGCTTTGGAATCCATGGGGGTAGATAGCAGAGTTATGACTGCAATTGAAATGAAAGAAGTTGCTGAACCATACATCAGAAGGAGAGCAATACGACACCTTGAAAAGGGAAGAGTTGTCATCTTCTCAGCAGGTATAGGAGCTCCATATTTTTCAACAGATACTACTGCAGCTTTAAGAGCATTGGAGACAAATGCGGAAGTTATTTTGGCTGCAAAAAAAGGTGTAGATGGAATTTATGACGCAGATCCTAAAATGGAAAAGGACGCCAAGAGATATTCAGAGCTTTCATATCATAAGATACTTTCGGATCAGCTTAAGGTCATGGATTCAACGGCGATATCCTTGTGTATGGAAAATAATATTCCTCTAATTGTCTTTGGAATTGATGAACCAAGTACAATAATAGACGTGGTAGAAGGTAAAAACTTAGGTACAATTGTGAAGTAGGAGGATTTATGATTAACGACTTAAAAAAAGCTAATGAAGCCAGAATGAAAAAAACTGTTTCCGTATATGAAGAAAATCTTGGAAACATTAGAGCCGGTAGAGCAAATCCGCAAATATTAAACAATATAAGTGTAGATTATTACGGACAAATGACACCTATTAATCAAGTTGCAGGAATATCTGCACCCGAACCGAGACTTATTACAATTGCTCCATGGGATGTAAAGTTAATCCCTGAAATTGAAAAAGCAATTTTAAGATCAGACTTAGGACTTAATCCTTCAAATGACGGAAAAATTATCAGATTAATTATTCCTCAATTAACTGAAGAGCGAAGAGTTGAGTTGTCAAGGGTAGTTAAAAAATCCGGTGAAGAAGCTAAAATTGCTATTAGAAATATCAGAAGAGAAATGATTGACGATATTAAAAAAGCGGAAAAAAATAAAGAAATAACTGAAGATGAAAAGAAAAGTTATGAAGATGAAACACAAAAGCTCACCGATAAATATATAGAAGAAATTGACAGAGTTACTAAAGTAAAAGAAGAAGAACTTATGGAAATTTAATTAAAGAGAGGTTGAGCCTCTCTTTTTTTTATGGAGGAAAATTGGACTATTTAAATAAATTGGACATGGAAAATATTCCAAAGCACATTGCCATTATTATGGACGGCAACGGGAGATGGGCCAATAAAAGAGGACTACCGAGAGTCTTCGGTCATAGAGAGGGAGCTAACAGAGTTGTAGATATTGTGGAAGCCTCATATGAACTTGGAGTTAAATCGCTGTCTCTATATGCTTTTTCTACAGAAAATTGGAAGAGGCCGGCTGAAGAAGTAGAAAAAATTATGGAGCTTTTAGTCGTCTTTATAAGAAAATGGTTGGACAGAATAAAGAAAAACAATGTAAAAATAAATGTTATGGGAGACATAGAGAGACTACCTGATTGGGCTAAAAAAGAAGTTGACCGTGCGTTGTTAGAAACTTTAAACAATGATAAAATGATACTGAATATTGGCTTGAATTATGGCGGGCAAGATGAGATTAAAAGAGCTTGCAAACTTATAGCAACTGACGTCAAAGAAGGAGTTATTGACTTAGATGACGTTGAAGGGAAGTTTGAAGACTATCTTTACACCAAAGGTCAAAGCTTTCCCGATCTTATGATTCGTCCTTCAGGAGAACTTAGAGTTTCCAACTTTATGTTGTATCAATTGGCTTACAGTGAGTTCTGGTTTTCAGACGTGCTTTGGCCTGACTTTAAAAAAGAAGTTCTCTATCAAGCGATATTTGACTATCAAAATAGAAATAGAAGGTTTGGTGGATTATAGTGAGTGAATTACAAAAGAGAGTAGCTACAGGTATTGTCGGTGGCGCTGTACTTTTATTTATATTGTTAAAGGGCGGGATATTTTTATCTGTCTTTCTATTATTGGCAGGAATAATTATGTCTTTGGAGCTTAACAATGCTTTTAAAAAAATCGGCATTAAAATTAATTTAATTGCCATGATAATCGGTTGTGCAGTTATATTTTTAGAATATTTTATAGAAATGCCTGAGACATCGTCATTATTTGCGGTATTCTTAGTTACTTTTTTATTTGTATTATTAACTGATGAGCATACAGTTCAAGACGGAATATATACAGTTTTTTGTTTCTTATATGCACCGTTTTTACTGAGCACATTGAGACATATGGATAAGACACCATTTTTATTTTTGGTAATTATTTTAGCTTTCGGTACAGATACTTTTGCTTATTTTGTAGGCGTAAAGTTCGGAAAGCATAAATTAATACCTAAGGTAAGTCCTAAAAAAAGTGTTGAGGGTGCTATAGGCGGAATTGTAGGCAGCTTAATACTGTCTTTAATATTTATGTACTTTACAAAAATTAATATAACATGGGCAACTATACCTTTTTTGATTTTAGCTTCCATAGCAAGTGAAATAGGGGACTTGGTTGCATCAAAATTAAAGAGATACACAGGTATTAAAGATTTCGGGAATATTTTGCCCGGTCACGGCGGTATTATGGACAGATTTGACAGCATAATTTTAGTATCACCTGTAATTTATTTCGCCTTCGAAGTTCTGAAGGAGGTTATTTAATTGGGAATTATTGCAGCAATAATTGTATTTTTGCTTGTAGTAATGCTCCACGAGTTGGGGCATTTTGCAGTTGCAAAGATGGTAGGCATAAAAGTTTTGGAATTTTCTATAGGCATGGGTCCTGTAATTTATTCAAATGAAAAGGGAGAGACCAAGTATTCTTTACGTGCTCTACCTATAGGAGGATATGTTGCCATGGAAGGAGAAGAAACGGACTCAGAAGACGAAAGGTCCTTTAACAACGCAAAAGTTTCAAGTAGAATTGCAGTTGTCCTTGCCGGCGCAACTATGAACTTTGTTCTTGCAATAGTAGCATTTTTTATAATAAACATGGTGAGAGGATTTCCTACGACAGTTATTAACGATTTTACCGAAAATTCTCCTGCCTATACAGCAGGCATGAGATCAGGAGATAAGATCATCTCTATTGACGGTGCTGAAATCAAATCATGGGATGAAATTTCAAAAACTATTTCTCATGCTGTGAACGAAAAAATGGATTTTGTCGTTGAAAGAGACGGAGAAAGCGTAGATCTTCAAATCCCTGTTGTTGAACAAAACATTGAAGGCTACGGCACAAGGAAAATTGTTGGAATTATACCGAAAAACGAAACGAGTTTAGGCCAATCTGTAATATATGCTTTTAAAGACACAGGCTATGTAATTAAAATGGTTTTCTCCGCTTTACGCGGATTAGTAACAGGCGGCGTTCATACTCAAGACTTGGCAGGACCTATCGGTGTTATAAATATTATAAGTGAACAATCTAAAAACGGTATTTTATCCGTGATATCAATTTTGGGATTAATAAGTGCGAACTTAGGAGTTATGAATTTACTTCCCATACCTGCCTTAGACGGAGGCAAAATATTGTTTTTATTAATTGAAGCAATTAAAGGAGAGCCTGTCAACACAAAAATAGAACAAGGTTTTGCTACGGCGGGCATTATGTTGTTATTTGCACTAGTGTTATATGTTACAATATTTGGCGATTTGAAGAGAATCTTAGGGTGGTAATGTGAAAAGAAATAATACGAGAGTTATTAAAGTAGGGGATGTTCTCATCGGTGGGACAAACCCTATTTCTATACAGTCA
>CABTXP010000052.1 GCA_902488815.1 uncultured Eubacteriales bacterium
TCTCGATTTAAATTTTGAGTTTGCTTAGCTCTTCGTCTTTCACTGACTTTTTCCGCTTTGCTTTGTTTCGCTTGTGCTTCTTTTGAAGTCTTTTTTTCCTTACACTATTTAATTTTCATGGAAATTTAAAAACTAACTTTAACAAGTTAGCTTTTACATAATAACAGATTTAGTTGTCTTTGTAAAGTATTATTTTACTTTCCTCCTTATCTGTTATTTGCCGACTTACCGCCGACCTTTTATATAATAACATCGACAATTATTATTGTCAAACATTATTTTATTTATTTAAATCCCTTACTGAGTCCCTGTCTAACAGCTTTGTAGGCAGTATTGTTTTTTCTCCGCCTAATTTATCTTTGTTTTCTAAAACTTTTAAAATTTTTCTTATGGATACTGCGCCTATATCATAGTAAGGTATTTTTATTGTAGTTATTTTCGGTCTGTAGACGTCTGTCATGGGTGCGCCGCCAAATCCTGTCAAGGATAAGTCTTCCGGTACTTTTATGCCGTCTTCCGCAAACATGTTACATATGTGAATTGCAACTTCGTCTTGTGTGCAGACAAATGCAGTATATCCTACGTCATAGAGTTTTTTAAGTTCCGGATATACTTCTTTTACTCCTTTTTCCGTTACTGAAGGTGCATAGACTGTTAATGGGGAATATTTGTTTTCTTCCATCGCTTCTTTGTATCCTTTGATACGTTTTTTCTCTACTGTTCTGTCCAAGTCTCTGGATACGGCTACATAGGCTATTTTTTTGTGACCTTTGCCTATTACATATTCCGTTATTTCTTTGGCTGCTTCTTCTTGTTTTAGTATTACTTGTGATTCTTCCAGTTCGTAAAATCTGTTTATATTTATGTAGGGAATTTTAAGTTCATCTAAGTGAAACATGAGCTTTTGGTTCAGTTCTTCAGATATTACTATTATTCCTTCTACTTGCTTTTGTGAAAATAGTTTTGCAAATTTTATTTCCAATTCCGGGTTTCCGTAGGAACTTGCCACAAGTATATCGTAGTTATACATTCTGCCGATTTCTTCTACGCCGCGAAGTATTTGTGATGTGTATATAGTGCCAAGGTCTCCTACTATTACTCCAATTAAGTTGGATTTTTTGGTCACTAATGATCTTGCTATTTCGTTGGGTTTGTAGTCTAAGACTTCTATTGCATGGAGAACTCTCCTTCTCGTCTCGGGACTTACCGGTTTTGATTCATTAATTACTCTTGAAACGGTGGAAATGGAAACATCAGCCATTTTCGCAACGTCTTTAATTGTTGATGCCATAATTATTCTCCTTTTAGTTCTTTACTTAATTATATATTAATTTTCTCCTTGTACAAGATAAAAAAAGAGCTTATAAGCATTTGAAGACTATACTATCTTTCTTCAAAATCTTATAAGCTCAAGAATATCCGTTAATGTTTTACGTGTTCCGCAAATTCTTCTATTTCTTCGTTTTTGCCAAGGACTATCACTTTGTCATTTTTTAAGATGATTTCATTTGCCTTTGGGGAAATTATCGTCTGTTTATTCCTCTTTATTGCAATTATCATTATGTTCTTTTCGTTTCTTATGTTTAATTTCGCAAGTGTTTTGTTTTCCCAGTTCTTCGGTGGCGTCAACTCGGCTATTGAATATTCTTCAGAGAAGTTTAAATATTCTACTATTGATGAGCCTGAAATTGATCTTGCAAGTCTTTCCGCGATTTGTTTTTCCGGGTAAATTATATAGTCCGCTCCTATTTTACTTAGTATTCTGCCGTGCATGTCTGTAGGTGACTTTGCATAAATTGTGGGAATACCATGCTCCTTTGCAGTAACCGTGGCTATTATTGACGACTCCATGTCCGAACCTATTGCTACTACCGCCACGTCGAAGTTCTTAAGTCCTACTTCTTCCATTGCGGCTTCATCCGTTACATCTGCAATTACTGCCGTTGTTACTTTTGTGGCTAAGTTTTGGATTTTATCTTCGTCCTTGTCAATAACCATTACTTCCACATCGTTTTTAAATAATTCCTTAGCAATTGAGGTACCGAATCTGCCTGCTCCAAAAACTACTACTGATTTTACTTCCATTTCCACTCCTTTTATCCAACGCTGATGTTAGCGTCGGGAAAATCTATTCTTGATTTACTTCTCTTTTTGCCGAAGGCAAAGGCCATTGTTAAAGGTCCTATTCTTCCTGCGTACATTGTAAGTGTGATTAGTATTCTGCCAAATGTACTGAGGTTTGGTGTTAATCCCCTGGTAACTCCTACCGTTGCATAGGCGGACACTACTTCAAAGAGCACATCTATAAAAGCAAAATTTTCCGTCACTGTAAGTATTAAAGATATTATCATGACGAGCATCGAACTTATAATTACAAGTGCAAGAGATTTTAAAATTGTGTCTGTAGGCACTCTTTTGTTAAATAATATGGTTTTATTTTCTCCCCGTATTAAGGAAAAAGTTGAAGCGAAAAGCACTCCCACCGTTGTGGTTTTTAATCCGCCGGCAGTAGATCCCGGTGATCCTCCCGCAAACATTAAAAGTATCATAAAGAATGCCGAGGTATCTCTCATTGCGCTTAAATTTATAGAGTTAAATCCCGCCGTTCTTGCTATAACCGATTGAAAAAGTGATTGCATGCCTTTGGCAAAAAATCCTTCTCCGGCCATTGTTCCCGTGTTGGTGTACTCAGTTATAAAAAATATAAGTCCGCCGCCGAAAGTTAAGATTGCACTAGTTAAAAGTACAAGCTTTGTATGTGTTGAATATTTTTTGCGACCTTTTCTGCTTAAGATTTCAGATGTAACTCCGAAGCCTAAACCTCCTATTGTAATAAGAGCCATAATTGTAAAGTTTACAATTACATTGTTTTTGTAAGGTTCTATGGAACTTCCGATTATGTCAAATCCAGCATTACAAAAAGCGGATATTGCATGAAATATAGATTTCCAAACTCCGTCTAAAAGGCCATATTCAGGTACGAAGACTGTAGACAACAAAAGAGCCCCTATGAGCTCACATGTCAAGGTGAAATAAATCACATATTTAAGTAGCTTTATAATGCCTGAAAAACTTTCTACATTCAGTTGTTCTCTTATAATTTGACGACTTGTAAGTCCAATTCTCTTTCTCATAATCATGGGAAAAAGTGTCGCCAAAGTCATTATTCCCAGTCCTCCTATTTGAATTAATATGAGGATGATTATTTGACCTCCGACATTCCAAAATTCCGCAGTATTTACTACCACAAGTCCTGTGACACAGGAAGCCGATGCAGCGGTAAAAAGGGCGTTTATAAATCCTATTGACTCTCCCGATCTTGTAAAGATGCCAAGACTCAAAAGACAAGCGCCTACAAAAATAAGTATTCCGAAACCTATTGTCAAAAATAGCGGAGGATTTAATTGTATATTTTTTATATTTTTAAGCATGTCTATACCTTCTCATTGATTTGGTATTATACTATTTAAAATTAAATTATACAAATTTTTAAACCGGTTTTATGACCGGTTTATAATATATTTTCTCATAAAAAAAGAGCCCTTAGGCTCTTAGTTTTTTATTTGCGCATTACTTCTCTAACGGCTTCTACAATTTCTTTTCCGATATAAAAATAATCTAATACCGAGTTTGAACTTGAAGTTATGGATCTGGTTGCGCCGGTAAATGTGTCGGCTATACCTACCACTCCGTCAGTGACACGATTTGAAATAGTGTCTACATTTCTCGTCACACCTGTAATTGTGTCTGAAATTCCGCCTACTGCTTGTGCAGCTTTTTCCACTTGAGGTTTAACCTCTCCGATCATGCCTTCGGCATCTTTTGAAATAACACTTGCACTTGTAGTTATTGCCGTAACATTGTCAGTAATTTCCGGCAATTTTTTAATTGTATCGTCAATTATTTCAGTATTGCTTTCAACAATTCCGTTTAGTTGTTTCAGTAACTTTGCTAAATTTGACAATGCTATCGCTAAAAATATAATAGCTGCAATTGCCGCTACGAACAATATTATTAGAAGCAAGTCATGTAAAGTTATTGCAGCGTTCATAGTTCCTCCTGTTTTACTCTAAAGATTAACTTTTATTTAACTTCTTTTTTAATATTATCTTTAGCTTCTTTAACGTCTTCTTTAACGTCGCCTAAATCTTTCTTTACTTCTTTGGCGCCTTTTTTAATTTCTTCGCCGACATTTTCAGCTTTTTCTTCAGCTATTTCTTTTTCAGCTTCGATTTTTTCCTTTGAGCTCTTTGCTATTTCTTTTAGGCCTTCATAAGTCTTGGAAGCTTGGTCTTTAACTTGATATGCTTTGTATTGAACACTGTCAGCTACGTCTTTTGCAGTGTTTACAGCTTCATCTTTAACTTCAATTGCTTTGTCCGCAATTTGTTTTCTTGTTTCTTCTCCTGATTGAGGTGCAAACAAGATTCCTGTTGCTGCGCCTAAAAATGTACCTACTGCAACCTTGCCTATATCTTCAGCAATTTTTCTTCTTTCTTGTCTTCTTCTTCTTTCTTCAAATAAATCAAATAAAAATCCCATGTCTTTCTCCTTTGTTTTTTGTGCTCATCATTGTTGATTTCTTACCTATAAAGGCTTTTACCCTTTACATTTCAATTTTAAACAAAAAAAAATTCCGCCGTGCCGTCGCCTATTTAATTCATACCCGCCTCAACAAAGGTGGGTGTCTTAATAACGGTTTCTAAAGTCCTCTCTATGGAGGCTTTTTATCCGCCGTCAGGGAAGAATCCCTTATATTCTATGTCGGTTGAATTAAATAGATTTAACGAACACAGCAGGATAATTTCTATTCTCAGTATACATGTTTTTCTGCAAAATTTCAATAATCGGTAAAATCTGTCGTGATTTTTCTTATGTCCTCAGGGATCCTTGCTTTTAAATAAATTGCCTCTCCTGTCTTCGGGTGTTTAAAGGAAATACTGTAACTGTGAAGGGCTTGTCTTCCTATTAACTCACACTCACCGCCGTATAAAGTGTCCCCTAAGATAGGATGACCTAATGAGGATAGGTGGACGCGTATTTGGTGAGTCCTTCCCGTCAAAATTTGAAGCTTTAATATTGATCCCACAGATGTCCTTCCGATTTCCTCGTACTTTGTCACGGCGTCTTTGCCCTCTTCATTTACTTCTCTTTTTATTCCGTCATCGGAAAGAAGTATGCCTCCTTCGACAGTTCCTTCTCCTTCCAAGTAACCTTTTACCGCTGCAATATAAATTTTTTCCACACTTCTTTCTAAAAATTGTGGAGCCATCTTTGAGTGTGCTAGAGAATTTTTTGCAAATAAAACTATGCCCGAGGTGTCTCTGTCAAGTCTATTAATAACTCTCACCTTTCTTTTAAGGCCTATGGATTTAAAATATCCGCCTACATAGTTTGAAAGTGTGCCTGTCTGTTCAATACCCACTGCGTGAACTATAAGTCCCGGCGGTTTGTTGACTGCAAGAAGATCTGCGTCTTCGTAAATTATTTCAAGGTCTCCTTCTTCGCAAATTACATTGTATTCTTCGTCAGGTATTAAAAGCTTAACCTCGTCTCCCGGCGCTACAGCGTGATTTGTTTTAATTCGCTTGCCGTTTAAAAATATTTCGCTGTTTTTTATCGCTCGCTTTATATATCTTGTGGAAACTCCTGAAGCTTTTAAAAAGTCTCTCAGCTTTTTGTATTCCTTATTTACTTTAAATGTATAGAGTGAATTTTCGTTAGCGGGGTTCAATATTTTCTCCTTTGTTATGTTTCTGATATAATATATTACAACTTATGATAAATATTTGGAGTATAAAATGTCAAAAATTATAAGCATTATTTCAAATGCAAATATGGCGTCGAGATCGACGACCCGAAAATTAATAGATTTGTTTGAGTCCTACGGCTATGAACCTACTACAAACTTCACCCCCGAGGCGGAGCTTATTGTAACTATAGGCGGCGACGGTGCTTTTTTAAAAACGCTACACAGATACAACTTTCCCAAGACTAATTTTGTCGGTGTAAACACAGGCCACTTGGGATTTTTTCAAGAAATTTCTCCTGACAGATTGGAAGATTTTGTAAAGAGATACTCTGAAAAGAAGTACACGGTAGACAGATTAAAACTTGTCTCTGCAGATGTCTACACCAAGGACAGGACTTACAACATTACGGCTTTAAACGAAATTATTTTAAAGGCTTCCAACTCAAAAATTATACATATTGATGTGTTTATAAACAGAAATCACGTGGAAAAATTTTCAGGCGACGGAATTTTAACTTGTTCCGCTTCAGGTAGTACTGCTTACAACTTTTCTGGCGGCGGCGCACTCCTTCATCCCGACTTGGATTCACTTCAAATCACGCCTCTTTGCCCTGTGAATTCGGCTGTATACAGGTCCCTTCCATCAAGTATTGTAGTGCCGGGGGACTATGTCATCTCCCTTGTGCCTGAAAAGAGATATGCAAATCAAAACTTGGTCTTAATTGACGGAAAAGAATTTTTTTACAAGGACTTACACCGTATCAACTTCAGATCAAAGGGAGAGTATGTAAGTCATTTAAGCTTTTCAAAGAAGTCCTATTGGGACAACATCAAAACCAAATTTCTATAAAACAATTGCCCTACAACAGGGCAATTTCTTTTTTTAAATTCTTTAAAGACTCCTTAGTTATGTAGAGTTTTTGTCTCTCTCTTACAATGTAATTCTTTTCTTCCCACTCATTTAAGTATCTGTAAAAAGTCCTCACATTTATTTTAAAAAGATCGGCGTAAAATGTTCTCTTTTCTTTAAGTTCGAAAGGCATCTCCTTGTCTTTTGCCAAGTAGTAGAAGTAAGACATCATGTTTTCTTCTATGGAATAGGAATTGATTTTGTTTAGCTCTCTTATCATGTTTACGGAAAAGTCGCACAGGTAGTCAATGGTCATTTGAGACAACAACTTATCCTCTTCAAGCGCCTTCATGTATAGAGGCACATCTATTTCCAAAACTTTTACATCGGTTAAAGCGACGACGGATGCCAAGTTTGAGTTAAGCTTTTGAATGGTTTCCATAATGCAAAAAAATTGTACCCCTTCCATAGTGTGAGATATTATTCTGTCCCCTTTTGTAGAAAAAGTTGTGACATATACTGTCCCCTTTAGAAGTATAGAGATCTTCGAAGGCTTATGTCCTTCTCTTGCAATATAATCTCCTTCTTTTAAGTCTTTTATTTCAATGCCTCTTTTGTTTAAATCCGGGTGTGTAAATTCTCCTTCGGTTTTAAGTAAATTTTCTATTAATTTTCCTAACATTTCAGCCTCCAACATGACACGTGTCATATTCTTTTAATTACCTGCATTATATAATAAATACAACAAAAAACAATAACAGGAGGTCTTAAAAAAATGGAA
>CABTXP010000053.1 GCA_902488815.1 uncultured Eubacteriales bacterium
CAGAAGAAAAGAAAGAAGAAGCGGCAAAAACAGAAACAGCAGCAGACGGCGATGTCATCGAAGTTAAAATAGGTCACACCGACTCTTCACAAAGATCAACTCACAAATGGGCTGTATGGCTAGGTGAATACTTGGAAGAAAAGGCACCCGGCAAATTTAAAGTTGAAGTTTATCCTGACGGACAACTTGGAGACTCTCCGGACCTTATTGCAGGAGTTAAACTCGGCACACTACAAATTAACTTTGACTTGTCATCAGTTGTAACTGCAGCAGCAGGAGATGCGGCAAGCTGTATCGACCTTCCTTTCCTATATCCGACATATGAAGACTGGGTAGAAGGAACATTTGAAAACGGCGGACTTGAAGTATTCAACAAGACACTTGAAGACTCAGGCTACTACTGCTTAGATATGTTCTACAACGGCATGAGACAAGTAATCAGTTCAAAACGTTGCTACCACAACTCAGATGACCTAAAGGGACAAAAAGTTAGAATAGCACAAAACGAACTTAACGTACAACTTTGGAAAGCAATGGGCGCAAACCCGACACCAATGGCATGGGGCGAAGTTATAACTTCACTTTCACAAGGTACAATTGACGCTCTTGACCACTCACTTGGAGTATTTAACGACTTCTCACTACACGAAATAGCACCATATGTAACAATAACTAACCACGCAAGCTCACCCTTCCCGCTAATTTGCTCAAAAGAATGGATAGACAGCATGCCTGAAGCTGAAAAAGAAATATTTATGGCAGGCGTTAGAGAAATGTGCAAGAACCAACGTGAAGAAGAAAGAGCTAACGAAGCAGGTTACATCGAAAGATTTAAGAAAGAAAACGCAACTGTAGAAGAACTTACACCTGAAGAAGTAGCTGCATTCATCCAAGAAGTTCAACCTGTATATGACAACATGAGAGCAAAGGTTGGCGACGAAGTAATGGATATGTGGTTAAACACTGTACCAAAACACTAAGATTATAACTTCCGGCTTCGGCCGGAAGAATTATTTAAGGAGGATAAGATGAATAAAAAAGTAACTAATGTCCTCGACAAAGTTGAAAACATCGTATTGGTTTCCATGTTTGTTGCCATGGTTTTGGTAATTTTCTTCCAAGTTATCATGAGATATGTATTTAAAAACTCGCTTTCATGGTCTGAAGAGCTTGGAAAATTTATCTTCGTATGGATATCCTGGCTTGGTATTGCCATTGGACAAAAACGTGGAGAACACATTAGAATTACACTTTTGGTAGATAGACTGCCTTTTAAAGGGCAACAGTTTTTAAATTTACTTTCCGACATTATTGTTATACTTATTTGTCTTGTGACTACCTACTATTCTATTTCACTTGTAGGTTCACAGGCAGGTACAAGATATGCGGGAATTAAAATAAGTATGTCTTGGGGCTATCTTTCAGTAGCAGTCGGATGTATTTTAATGATTATCAGGTGTATTGCCAGCTCACTCGAGTCTATTAGATTAATGCGTGAAGGAAAGAAGGTGGAATAATGGCAGTCGGTTCTTTATTTATAATATTATTTATAATGCTTTTAATCGGAGTGCCTGTAGGCTTTGCCATTGGCGGAGCGACAATGATATCCATGTGGTTCTTCTCGGATCTTAACATGGTCATTAACGCACAGTATGCTTATTCCGGAATCAGTTCCTTTACTGTAATGGCAATTCCCTTTTTCATGTTGGCAGGTTCAATTATGTCAACGGGAGGAATTGCAAGAAGAATTGTAAACTTTGCGGCTGCACTTATTGACTTCGTAACAGGAGCCTTAGGTAGCGTTGCAATACTTTCCTGTATGTTTTTCGGAGCTCTTTGCGGTTCCGGTATGGCTACCACTTCCGCAATAGGTGGAATGATGATACCTGAAATGACTAAGAAAGGCTATCCGTCAGAATATGCGGCAACGCTTGTATGTTTCGGCGGTATTATAGGACCTATTATCCCACCGTCACTTTCATTTGTGCTTTACGGGGCTGCAACCGGTGTTACTGTACCTCAACTTTTCTTGGCGGGAGTATTGCCGGGAATCTTACTCGGTGTTGTATTTATTGCATTTAACACATTTATCTGTAAGAAAAGAGGCATTGACCTTGCATCTTCCCACGGAGAAATGGTAGGGGGAGAAATTAAAAAAGTTCCAATCGGCCAAGCGTTAAAGGCCAGAGGAAAAAAAGTTTGGGTTTCTTTAAAAGACGGTATTTGGGCATTATTATCCCCACTTATTATCCTTGGAGGAATTTATTCAGGAGTATTTACACCGACAGAGGCGGCTTGTATATCAGTAGTTTATTCAGCTCTTATCAGCTTGTTCTTATACAAGGACATGGATATAAAGGATCTTTACTATACAGTTTTGGATTCAGCTGTACTAAACGGTATCACATCTTTCTTACTTGGATACTCAACAGTATTTTCTACATACATGACATTTGCTAAAGTACCTCAAATGATTACAGTGTTCTTGACGGAAGTTTCCGACAATCCGATGGTAGTATTGTTGTTTATCAACTTAATACTTTTAGCAGTAGGATTGTTCTTAGATACGGTACCTGCAATTATAGTTATGGCACCTATGTTACTTCCAACTGTAAAAGCACTTGGTATAAATCCGATTCACTTCGGAGTTATTATGGCAGTAAACCTTGCAATAGGATTATGTACGCCGCCTTATGGCTGTAACCTGTTCGTAGGGGCTGCGGTGGCAAAGATAAAATTGGAGTCTATGTTTAAAGACATCATCCCCTATTTTATCGCCTCCCTCGTAGCGCTGGCCTTAATAACCTATGTACCTTGGTTGAGTTTAGCTCTCCTATAATATTAATATATAAAAAGAGAAGAGGATTTTTCCTCTTCTTTTTTGTTTACATTTGACCGATAAGCGGTCTATTTATTTTTGTCTAAATTATTTTCCAAGTAATTTATTTTTTTCACATGAAGCGGTAATTGCATTAATAAGAGCCGCCCTTACTCCATATTCTTCCAGGACCTTTACCCCTTCAATAGTAGAGCCGCCGGGGGAGCAGACACTGTCCTTTAACTCACCGGGGTGCTTGTCTGTCTCAAGAACCATTTTGCCAACACCTGTAAAAAGCTGTCCGCAAAGTTTGTAAGCCATGTCACGAGGCATCTTATTAAAGACGGCGCCGTCTGCCATGGCCTCCACCATCATGTATAAGAAGGCGGGACCTGCACCTGATAAAGCACCTAATACATCCATGAGAGATTCGTCTATTATTTGAGGCATACCTATTGCCCTAAACATATCTATAATCTCTTCAAACTCTTCATCACTTACATTTTCGTTTTTGCAAAAGCCGAAGACACCTTCACCTACTAAGGCGGGAGTGTTGGGCATACAGCATATTATTTTTGCCCCTTTGCCAATTACATCTGAAAGGCCTTTTAAATTCCAACCGGCTGCTATGGAGATAAAGGTCTTGCCACTGTAGTCCGCCTTTAAATTTGAATAGACATCCTTAACCATGTGAGGCTTAACGCCGATCATCACTATGTCCGAATGCTCTACTACATAGTCGTTTGAAAGACATGTGTTAATGTTGTACTTCTTTAATTTTTCCAAAGAACTTTCCGTCTTGGTTGAAGCAAAAACTCTTTTGCTATTTAATTTATCTTTTTTAAGAAGGCCTTCCAAAATTGCCTTTGCCATATTGCCTGCGCCGATGATGCCGAAATTTTTATCCATTTTGTCCACCTCTTTATTTTTATACAGATATTATAGCTAAAAAACAAAGGAAATACTTTACGAAAATAGTTATAATTTTATACATTTGGTGGCAAAAAAATATTTTTTGCCAAAAATTTTAACATTTAAAAGGTGGCAAATGTGCTGTTTCATCCACTTTTTATTTTTACCAAAACAGTGAACAATCACAATATATTGAGTATTTTACGGAAAATAATTGAATGAAGTCACAATATGTAGTATAATTTATTCATTCTTAAAAATCTTAAAAATATAGAAAGGAGTAAAAATGGAAGTTATTAAGAGAAACGGAACCAAGGTTCCCTTTGACAAAGATAAAATTACAATTGCAATTGAAAAGGCAATGAATTCATCAAGCGGTATATATGTGGCGGGACAGGCTGCACAAATTGCATCTGAAATTGAAGAGTATGCAATGACTATAGGCAAGACCCTTTCAATTTACGACATAGAAGACGAAGTTTACTATAAATTAATTCAAAATAAAAACCCGGCTACGGCAAGAGCTTACGAAAATTACAAGGCCGTTCAAGCTTATAAGAGAGAGATGAACACCACAGATGAAGACATCTTGGGCCTTTTGGATCAGACAAACATAGATGTAATAGATGAAAACTCAAACAAGAACCCGATAATTGCCTCTACTCAAAGAGATTTAATTGCGGGAGAAGTTTCAAAAGACATAGCCAAGAGAAAAATTATTCCGGCGGACTTAGTTGAAGCACATGAATCAGGCGCAATACATATTCACGACATGGACTACATGATTCAGCCCATATTTAACTGCTGTCTTGTAAATATGAAGGACATGCTTGACAAGGGCACCGTTGTAAACGGAAAAATGATTGAGACGCCTAAGTCCTTCCAAGTTGCCTGCAATGTAATGACGCAGATAATAGCTCAAATTGCATCAAACCAATACGGTGGTCAATCTATAAATATTTCCTGCTTAGGCAAGTATCTTCGCAAGAGCTATGACAAAAACCTTAGCCTTGCAGTAGAAACTTTGGGAGATATTGAACAGGCTGAAAAGATGGCGGACAAACTGACTAAGAGAGATCTTGAAAGCGGCATCCAAACTATTCAGTACCAAATCAATACCCTTATGACCTCAAACGGACAAGCGCCTTTTGTAACATTGTTTATGCACGTGGAAGACGGCGACCCGTACGAAGAGGAAGTTGCACAAATAATTGAAGAAATTTTAAAACAGAGAATCGAAGGCATTAAAAACGAATCGGGAGTATACGTAACACCGGCATTCCCGAAACTCATATATGTACTTGACGAAAACAACGTAGAGAGCGACTCAAAGTACTACTACTTGACCTCACTTGCCGTAAGATGTACTGCAAAGAGAATGTATCCTGACTATATTTCCGCAAAGAAAATGCGTGAAAACTATGAAGGCAATGTCTTCAGTCCAATGGGCTGCAGGGCCTTCCTGTCACCGTACAAGGACGAAAAGGGCAGATACGTCTTTGACGGAAGATTTAATATAGGCGTTTGCACAATTAACCTTCCTCAAATCGGAATCCTTGCAAGAGGAGATGAAAACAAGTTCTTTGAAATTTTAAACAAGAGACTTGAACTTGTTAAACGTGTGGGAGTTTTAAGATACGAACATTTGAAAAATGTCACCTCGGACTCAAGCCCCATTCACTGGCAACACGGTGCCATTGCAAGACTTCCGAAGCACACGAAGATTGAACCTTTGTTAAAGAACGGCTATGCAACTGTGACCATAGGTTACATCGGCATATATGAAGCGACTCTTCTTACAAAGGGTGTGCCTCATACAGATCCCAAGGGATATGAATTTGCAATGAAGATTATGGATGTGCTGAACAAAAAGAAGAATGAGTGGACCAAGGAGACAGGACTTAAATTTGCAGTTTACGGAACTCCTGCAGAGTCACTGACACATAGATTTAACACAATAGACAGAGAGCGTTTCGGAATTATTAAGGACGTTACGGACAAGGGCTACTACACCAACTCCTTCCACGTAGATGTGAGACAAAAAATTTCAGCCTTCGAAAAATTTGCCTTTGAATCAAAATTCCAAGACAAGTCCTCAGGCGGATGTATTTCTTATGTAGAAATTCCCAACATGGGACACAATTTGGAAGCTTTGGAAACCTTGGTAAGATATATTTACAACAACATTCAATATGCGGAGTTTAACACTAAGAGCGACTACTGTGCAGAGTGCGGCTTCGACGGCGAAATAAAAGTAAACGACAAAGGAGATTGGGAATGCCCTCAATGCGGCAACACTGACAAATCAACACTTACCGTCGTTAGAAGAACATGCGGTTACCTTGGGGAGAACTTCTGGACTGAAGGCAGAACCAAGGAAATTAAGGACAGGGTACTGCATATTTAATGAACTACGCACAAATTAGAAAATATGATGTGGCAAACGGCCCGGGTATTCGCACTACAATTTTTGTAACGGGCTGCACCCACAATTGTAAAGAGTGTTTTAACAAGGAGTATCAAGACTTTAACTTCGGCGATCCCTGGACGGAGAAGGAAACTGAAATGTTAAAGGACTATTTAAACCAACCTGAGATTGCAGGACTTACCGTCCTCGGTGGTGAGCCCTTTCAAAATATTGAGGGACTTGTGCCTTTGTTAAAGGAGATAAGAAAGTCCACAGACAAAGACATTTGGATTTTTTCCGGCGACACCTTTGAGACAATTAAGGCGGACGCAAAAAAGTTTGAACTTTTAAAACTCTGCGACGTTCTTGTAGACGGACCCTTTGTAAATGAATTGAAAGACTTAAGGCTTAAGTTTAGAGGCAGTTCCAATCAGAGAATTATAAAAATAAAAGACTCAATTGAAGAAGATAAAGTTGTATTGTGGGAAGAGTGATCTTCCCATTTTTTGTGTTAAAATAGGAGAGAGGTGGATTATGTCTAAAAAAATTTTAATGGCCATATTAATTTTTATAGTAAGTATGTTTGTCTTTGTACTTCTGTCATGGATAGGCAGTAATTTTAAATCAAAAAAATAAAGTGAGAGGATTAAATACAATTAAAAAGTTATTTAATCCTTTTGTTTTTTTATATAAGTGTTATAATTAGAGTTACCTATTAAGAGCGGTGGAGTGAATGGGCACTGTGAAACCCGGCAACCTGTAAGTGGTGCTAAATCCCACAGAGAAATCTGGGAGATAGGTATATATTTGAACCTGTCTTCCGCAAGGAAGTTTTTTTTATTTTATAAGGAGGACAAAATGAAAAAATTAATTTTTACATCGGAATCGGTAACTGAAGGTCATCCTGACAAAGTTTGCGACCAGATATCCGATGCTGTACTTGATGCAATAATTGCAGATGACAAAAACGCAAGAGTGGCTTGCGAAACACTTACTTCCACAGGACTAATTTTAGTTGCGGGAGAAATTACGACAAACACCTATGTAGATATTAAGAGTGTAGCAAGAGAAACTGTAAGAGAAATAGGATATGACAATCCGAAGTACGGTTTTTCCGCAGACTCATGCGCAATACTTACTACAATTGAACCTCAATCCCCTGATATAGACATGGGAGTTACAAGAAGCTCCGATGACGAATTTGACTTAATAGGTGCAGGAGACCAAGGTATGATGTTCG
>CABTXP010000054.1 GCA_902488815.1 uncultured Eubacteriales bacterium
AGATGAATTTAAGAAAAACAGAATGATGAAGTATCTTCAAATTAACAATCAAAATGAAGAGAAGATTTCATTCTATAACAAAGAAATTGCAGACAATTCTGTAGAAGTTTTAGATGAAGCCATAGGAAAATCTGATAAATACAAAAAGAAGATTCAGGATATAAAGAGAGAAAAGCCCCACATGCTTGATGAAAAAACTCAAGAAGTTGTGGACAAGCTTATGTATGTCTTGGATGCGCCCTACAGGACTTACGAAACTGCAAAACTTTCCGACATGCACTTTGATAAGTTTAAAGCTAACGGTAAAGAACTTGAAAATTCCTTTGTGCTCTTCGAAAACCACTACCAATATCAAGTGGATGCTGAAGAGAGAAGAAATGCTTTTAAGAGTTTTTCAGAATCTCTCTCTCACTACAAAGATTCTTTTGCAACTTATTATGACACGTATTTACAAACTGAAAAGCGTATATCGGATCTAAAAGGATTTAAGACTTTGAGAGACTATCACTTGTTTATTCAAAATGTAGACCCTGAGCTTTACAATAGACAGTTAGATGTGATTATGGAGTACTTGGCGCCGCATATGAGAAAATACGCCGGCATTCTTAAAAAGCTTTACAATTTGGACGAAGTAAGATTTTCAGATATGAAGCTTCCCATACACTTAACTGAACCTGAAAATTATGAATTTGAAGAAGCTAAGCCTTATGTAAAAAAAGCTTTGTCTGTACTTGGTGACGAATATGCTGAAGTTGCGATGAGTGCTTTTAAAAACAGATGGGTTGATTACAGTGTAAATAAAGGCAAGAGCACGGGAGGATTCTGTGCAAGTCCTTGGCAAAAAGACGGATTTATTTTAATGAGTTGGACAGGAGCTTTAGATGACATGTTCACATTGGTACATGAAATAGGACATGGAGTTCATTTCCACTATGCACAAAATTATAATTCTTACTTTACACAAGAACCATCACTATACTTTATTGAAGCACCATCTACAATGAACGAAGTTTTGCTTTCAAAGTCATTGCTTGAATGTGAAGAAGACAAACTGAAGAGAGCTCAAATTCAAGCCTCAATGGTGTCAAACACTTATTATCACAACTTTGTTACACACTTCTTGGAAGCTTATTATCAAAGAGAAGTTTATCACTTGGTGGAAGAAAATGTGCCCATTACATCACAAGTTTTGTCACAAGTATTTAAAGAAACTTTGGAAAAATTCTTCGGAGACTCAGTTGTACTTGATGAAGGTGCTGAACTTACATGGATGAGACAACCTCACTACTACATGGGATTATATTCCTACACTTATTCAGCAGGTCTTACTGTGGGAACTCTCATGGCAAATAGAATTTACGAGGACAAGGAAGCTTATAAGGACTGGATAGAAGTGTTAAAGTCCGGTGGACAAAAAGATGTAATTGAGCTTGCAAAGACTGCAGGAATTGACATTACAACTGACGGACCTTTAAAACAATGTATTGAATATGTGGGTGAAATGATTTCAAACATTGAAAGTGCCGTTCTTGACAAATAATTTTTTATCGTTTAAATTTAGATTATCGCAATAGAGAAGAGGAGTAAAAGAGAAAGAATTTTAAGAGAGATGTCGGCAGGTGTGAGACATTAATTCGCTTTTTGAAGGTAGCTTCTCTGCTTATTCAGTGATGAGCCGAATACGTTAATTACGTTATAATTCTAAGAGCCGTTTTTACGGAATTAAGGTGGTACCGCGTCCCCTCGTCCTTATGTGATGAGGGGACTTTTTTTAAGGAGGAAAAATGAAAGAACTTACAAAGACCTATGATCCCCATGAGTTTGAGGACAGGCTGTACAAATTTTGGATGGATAAAGACTATTTCACAGCAAAAATAGACAAAGACAAAAAGCCCTTTACCATTGTTATGCCGCCTCCGAATGTCACCGGTAGGCTTCACATAGGACATGCTATAAACAACACTCTTCAAGACATTTTGATCAGATACAAGAGAATGCAAGGCTACAGTGCATTGTGGGTGCCGGGAACTGACCATGCCAGCATCTCAACTGAAGCTAAGGTTGTTGAAAAATTAAAGGCTGAAAATAAAAGCAAAGCTGAATTGGGAAGAGAAGGTTTTTTGGAAGAAGCTTGGGCATGGACTCATGAATATGGCGGAATAATTACAGAGCAGCTGAAAAAATTAGGCGTATCATGTGACTGGTCAAGAGAAAGATTTACATTAGATGACTCACTTTCAGAAGCCGTACAGGAAGTTTTTATAAGACTTTATGAAAAAGATTTAATTTATCGCGGAGACAGAATTATAAATTGGTGCCCTCACTGCGAAACAGCTCTCTCAGATGCGGAAGTAGATCACATAGATCACGAAGGCAGCATTTGGTACTTTAAATATCCTTATGAAGACGGCACGGGTTATATAGAAATAGCAACGACAAGACCTGAGACTATACCGGGTGACTTGGCGGTTGCAGTAAATCCGAAAGATGAAAGATATAAAGACGTTGTAGGCAAGAACTTAATTCTTCCGGTACTTAATAGAAAAATTCCCGTTATTGCCGACGAGTATGTTGAAATGGACTTCGGTTCAGGCGCTGTAAAGATTACGCCTTCTCATGACCCTAATGACTTTGAAGTAGGAGAAAGACACGGCTTGGGACAATGTAAAGTCATTGGTGAACAAGGATACTTAACTGAAGATGCGGGTAAGTACAGCGGCATGGAAAGATTTGAAGCTCGCAAAGCTATTATCAAAGACTTTACCGACTTGGGATTTTTCGTAAAAGAAGAAAAACACGACAACGCCGTAGGTCATTGCTCAAGGTGTAACACTGTTATTGAACCCTTACTTTCTAAGCAATGGTTTGTAAAGATGAAGCCTTTGGCAGAACCTGCACTTAAAGCATATAGAGACGGAGAGTTAAAGTTCATTCCCGACAGATTCGGAAAGATTTACACTCACTGGCTTGAAGAAATAAAAGACTGGTGTATATCAAGACAACTTTGGTGGGGTCACAGACTTCCCGTATATTACTGCAATGAAACAGGAGAAACTGTAGTTGCAAAAGAAAATCCTGAAGGCAAACCCAGATACGAAGGTAAGACCTTTACCCAAGACCCTGACACATTAGACACATGGTTTTCGTCTGCACTTTGGCCTTTCTCAACACTTGGTTGGCCTGAAAAGACACCCGATTTGGAATATTTTTACCCCACAGATGTTCTTGTAACTGCATATGACATAATATTCTTCTGGGTAATCAGAATGGTCTTCTCTGCACTTGAACAAACAGGTGAGATACCTTTCAAAGACGTTTATATAAACGGAATTATAAGAGACGCTCAAGGCAGGAAAATGTCCAAGTCTTTAGGCAACGGCATCGACCCTCTTGAAGTAATTGAAGACTATGGTGCAGATGCCCTTAGATTTACTCTTGTAACAGGTACTTCTGCAGGCAACGACACCAGATATTCAGACGAAAAAGTTGAAGCCAGCAGAAACTTTGCAAATAAAATTTGGAATGCAACAAGATTTGTAATGATGCACTTAAAACCTGAAGACATAGACCTTGAACTAAAGGATCTTAAATTGTCTGACGAAGATAAGTGGATACTTACAAAACTTCAAAAGACTATTAAAAATGTAACGGAAAGATTGGATGTATATGATATCGGAACGGCAGCGACTATAATATACGACTTTATTTGGTCGGATTACTGCGACTGGTACATTGAAATGGTTAAGCCGAGACTCTTCGGCGAAGACGAAGATTCAAAGGTGGCTGCAAGGGGAGTATTGGTTCATGTATTAAAAGACGTTATTAAACTATTGCATCCATACATGCCCTTCATCACAGAAGAAATTTGGCAACATATTTTTGTAAATGAAGAGTCAATTATGATTTCCGATTGGCCGAAATACAATGAAGATTTAATATTTGAAAAAGAAGAATTTTCAATAGCATACATTCAAGAAGTTATTAGAAAAATAAGAAACTTAAGATCTGAAATGAATGTAGAACAAGGTAGAAAATCAAAAATTTTAGCCTACACTACAAGTGATGATATAAAAGAAATATACAATAACAATACCTTGCACTTAATGAACTTAGGATTTGCCACAGATGTGGAATTAATATCTGAAAAAGAATCAATGGAAGAAAATGTAAACTTGGTATTAGACAGGTCGGAAATTTTCTTACCTCTATCAGACTTGGTGGACTTTGAAAAGGAAAGAGAGAGACTTAACAAGGAAAAAGAAAAGTTAATCTCTGAAATAAAAAGGGCGACAGGCAAGCTTAACAACAAATCATTTACCGACAAAGCTCCTAAGGAAATTGTGGATAAAGAAAGAGAAAAATTAAAGACATACGAAGAAATGCTTGCAAAAGTACAAGAAAACATAGACAACTTAAAGTAGTTTGATAAAGACCGACACAATTGTATCGGTCTTTATTTTTATTTAAATTTAATCACTAAAATAATTCTCTTTACAAAAATAATTAAGCACCGATATAATTGCTTAGGTATGAGGAAAATTCCATTCTAATCTTGATATTCAGATGGATATAATATAACATTCTAAGATAGGGGGTAAGTATGAAAATAATTTTCGATACACTTGGAGCGGACAATGGTCCTTTAGAAATTATTAAAGGCGCACTATCCGCACAAGAAGAATTAAATATAGAACCTATTTTAGTTGGAGACAGTGAAGACATAAAAAAACACTTAAATAAACTGAATGTATCTGCGGATAAATACACAATAGTACATGCTCCTTCCGTGATTTCAAATGAGGAAGACCCTGCCCTTGCAATTAGAAGAAAGAAAGATTCAAGTATTGTAGCCGGTATGAAGCTTTTAAAAGATAAAGAAGCTGATGCCTTTATATCTGCAGGCAGTACCGGAGGTATATTGGCTGGAGGAACTTTTATAGTTGGAAGAATACCGGGAGTAAAGCGTGCGTTTTTGCCAACAGATATACCGGGACTGAAAGGAGAGACAACTGTTGTCGACTCAGGCGCAAATATGGATGTACCTCCTGAAATGCTTTTGCAGTTTGCAGAATTAGGAACAGCTTATGTGAAGTCTAAAGGAATTGAAAATCCAAGCGTTGGTTTAGTAAATGTCGGAGTTGAAGCTGAAAAGGGAAACCATCAAGTAAAGGAAGCTTATAAACTTTTAAAAGATTCCGATTTAAACTTCATAGGAAATGTTGAAGCGCGTAATGTTGCTTTTGGAGTTTGTGATTTACTTGTATGTGACGGATTTATCGGAAATGTTATTTTGAAAAATACTGAAGGCAACGCGGGAATGTTTTTTAAAATATTTGAAGGAATTATTTCCAAGGCGGAATTGGACCAAGAATCTATATTAAAGGTTCAAAAGGCTATGGGCAATTTTGCTAAAGGTTTAAGCTATGAAGAACATGGCGGCACTATTTTGTTAGGTTTAAATGAAATTATAGTTAAGGCTCACGGCAGCTCAAGCGCTAAAGCAATTAAGAATGCGGCAAAAATGGCGCTGAAGTATCATGAGAATAATTTAATTAAAAATATAGAAAAATCTTTAAAGGAGAAGTAAGATGAAAGATAAAATTTTACAATTAATAGCGGAACAATTTAACAGAAATGTTGAGGATTTGGAACCGGGCTTAAGTTTTGTATATGACTTAGGAGCTGATTCTATCGAATTAGTTGAACTTGTCATGAATATTGAGGAAGAATTTGATATGGAAATACCCGATGACAAACTTCAAAAATTTCAAACTATTCAAGATGTTCTTAACTATATAGATGAGTTAAAGTAATGAACATAGAAAGCTTGCGAGATAAAATCCAAGAACTTACGGGTTACAGATTTAAAGACATAAATATTCTAAAAGTTTCAATTACGCACAGCTCTTATGTACACGAACATGGACTAAATTTCTGGGATTGCAACGAGAGGCTGGAGTTTCTCGGAGATGCAATCCTTGATTTAATTGTAGGAGAATATTTATTTCTTTCCGATGAAAAAATGAATGAAGGCAGTTTAACTAAGGAAAGAGCAAAATTAGTTAACAAAGATGTACTTGCCGATGCAGCTAAGGTTTTTAATTTAGGCCAATGTCTGCTCTTAGGTCACGGCGAGGAGATTACAGGAGGGCGAGAAAAGGACTCTATTTTAGCAGATGCAATGGAGGCTTTTATCGGAGCAATGTATTTAGACGGCGGATTTGATGCGGCTAAAAATTTAATTTTGAGTCATTTTATTCCTATTTTAAATACAAAAGCCTTTGAGGACTATAAGTCAAAACTTCAAGAATTTACACAAAAAAGACAAGTATCACCTATATATAGCACAGAAATAATAAATAAAGACAACAACAATGTATTTAAAACAAAAGTTATTGCTTTCAATAGGCGCGGTATTGGAATAGGACATAATAAAAAAGAGTCTGAACACATGGCTGCAAAAGATTTGCTGAAAAAATTAGGTGAACTATGAAAAAATATATAATTCCATATTTTGTTCCGCACATCGGCTGTCCGGTAGGTTGTGTATTTTGTAATCAAAATGAAATTACA
>CABTXP010000055.1 GCA_902488815.1 uncultured Eubacteriales bacterium
TTTACAAAAGACGGAGAAAGATTGGTTGGAGAAACGGCAAAGAGACAAGCGATAACAAACCCGGAAAGAACTGTTCAATCAATTAAAAGACACATGGGCTCTGATTTTTCAGTTGACATTGACGGCAAAAAATATTCTCCACAAGAAATTTCAGCAATGATTTTACAAAAATTAAAATCAGATGCGGAATCTTACCTTGGCGAAAAAGTTACAGATGCAGTAATCACAGTACCTGCATATTTTACAGATGCTCAAAGACAAGCAACTAAGGACGCAGGAAAAATTGCAGGCCTTAATGTAAAGAGAATTGTAAACGAACCTACAGCTGCAGCACTTGCATACGGCGAAGACAAAGACAAGGAATCACAAACGGTAATGGTATACGACCTTGGCGGCGGTACATTTGACGTTTCAATCCTTGAACTTTCAGAAGGCGTATTTGAAGTACATGCAACAAGAGGTAACAACAAACTTGGTGGCGACGACTTTGACAACAAGTTAATCGACTACATTGCAGACGAATTTCAAAAAGAAAACGGCGTTGATTTAAGAGTTGACAAAATGTCACATCAAAGACTTAAAGAAGCTGCCGAAAAAGCAAAGAAAGAACTTTCAAGTACAATGAGCACAAACATTAACTTGCCCTTTATTACAGCATCAGCTGCAGGTCCTCTTCACTTGAACATGGACATTACAAGAGCAAAGTTTGATGAACTTACAAAAGATCTTGTAAAGAAGACTGAACAACCGGTACTTGATGCATTAAAGGACGCAGGCTTGGAAGCTTCAAAGATAGACAAGGTTCTATTGGTAGGGGGCTCAACAAGAATACCTGCAGTTCAAGAATCAGTTAAGAGATTAATCGGCAAAGAACCTCAAAGAGATATTAACCCGGACGAATGCGTTGCACTTGGTGCTGCAATTCAAGGGGGAGTTCTTTCAGGAGACGTTAAAGACTTACTTCTACTTGACGTAACACCTCTATCCTTAGGTATTGAAACCATGGGAGAAGTTACAACAAGACTTATTGAAAGAAATACAACAATTCCGACAAAGAAGTCACAAATCTTTACAACTGCAGCGGACAATCAAACTTCAGTAGAAATTCACGTGTTGCAAGGTGAAAGACAAATGGCTCGCGACAACACTTCTCTTGGAAGATTTATCTTGGACGGAATTACACCTGCAAGAAGAGGAATACCTCAAATCGAAGTAACATTTGATATAGATGCCAACGGTATTGTAAATGTATCTGCAAAAGACTTGGGCACAGGCAAAGAACAACACATTACAATCACTTCTTCAACCAACTTGACAGATGAAGAAATCGACAAGAAAGTAAAAGAAGCTGAAATGTATGCTCAAGAAGATAAAGAAAAGAAAGATTTAAGCGAAGCTAAAAACAATGCCGATGCTATGATCTATCAATCAGAAAATACACTTCAAGAACTTGGCGACAAGGTTGATGCTTCCGACAAAGAAAACATTGAAAAAGCCATTGGAGAACTAAAAGAAGTTAAAGACGGCGACGATGTGGCAAAGATTAAAGAAAAGACTGAAGCTTTAACTCATGCATTCTACAGCGTATCTGAAAAGATATACAAACAACAAGGCGCTCAAGGCGGACAAACCGAACAAGGCGCTGAAGATGTAGTAGATGCAGACTATGAAGTTGTAGATGAAGACGAAGAAAACAAGTAAAATTAAATAGATTAAGGAGCAGATTATTCTGCTCTTTAATTTTTTTAATGTATAATATCCTGTGGTGGTGAAAAATGAGAGACTTTTATGAAATACTTAATGTGGACAGAAATGCCACAGATGATGAGCTAAAAGCTTCTTATAGAAAATTAGCAAAAAAATATCATCCGGACTTAAATCCGGGGGATGCAGATGCGGAACAACGCTTTAAAGAAGTTCAGGCTGCATATGAAGTCCTTTCAGATAGTGAAAAGAGAAAGATATATGATCTGTACGGGGAAGAAGGACTGAAAGGCGGCATGGGAGGCGGTCAAAACTTTGGCGGCTTCGGGGACATCTTTAACGACATATTCGACATCTTCGGCGGCGGAGGATTTTCTCAACGAAGAGGCAAGAATCCCAACGTGCCTAAACGTGGTTCCGATTTGCGCTATGATTTAAAAATAGATTTTAAAGAAGCATACTTCGGTACGGAAAAAGAAATATCTATATCACACTATGTAGAGTGTGATCACTGTCACGGCGAAAAATGTGAGCCCGGCACGGAGAAGAAGACCTGCCCCACATGTCACGGTACAGGCGAGGTAACCAATCAGGTAAACAGTGCCTTCGGTCAATACATTCAAGTAAGTCCATGCGGCACATGTATGGGCACAGGAGAAATAATTGAGAAAAAATGTTCCAAGTGTAACGGACAGGGAAAAGTAAAAGAAAAGAAAAAAATTAAAATCAACGTGCCCAAGGGTGTAGATACGGGAAATATTTTAACCATGGCTCAAATGGGCGATGCAGGGGACAACAAAGGACCTGCCGGTGACCTATATGTCTATATAAGAGTTAAGGAGGACGAAATCTTTAAACGTGAAGGTCCCGATCTATTTATAGACATGCCTGTAACTTATACCGATGCGGTCTTAGGGGGAGAAATAAAAGTTCCCACTATGGAAGGTGTAGAAAGTTTTGACCTGCCGAAGAAGACAGAAGGCGGCAAAATGTTTAAGCTGAAGGGCAAAGGAATGCCGATAGTTAACAGTGACAAAAAAGGCGACTTGTACTTTAAGACGGAAATAATAATTCCCGACAAAGTGACGGCTGAAGAAAAAGATTTGCTCTTACAGCTTAAAAATTTACGTCCCTCGGCAGTAAAGGAAAAGAAAAACTTTTTCTCAAGGTTTAAGGAATTTTTTGAACAATAGAATAATATATTGTAAAATGAAGGCAAAATTCGAAAGAGTTTTGTCTTTTTTAATTGGAGGAAAAAATGAAATATATTGAAATAAAATTTAATGTAAGGGACGAAGATGTAGAGATAATTGAAAATTATTTTTACGAAAATGAAATATATAATTTCTCACAAAAATCTTTGAGACTCTTACAGGAGATAAAAGAAAATCCCTGGGCATATAATTTAGTTGATGAAGAAGTACTTAAGTTAAAGAAGGACACGACGGAGTTTAAAGTCTTTTTTGATTTAGATGAAGATGCTTCGGCTCAGAAAGTTATGGAAGAATTAAAAGCTTTAAAAGTTGAAAATATTTCAAAAGAAATCTTAGACGATACGGATTGGAAAGATAATTGGAAAAAATATTTCCACAAGCTTGACTTCGGCAAGCTTAAAGTCGTACCCACTTGGGAAAAAGAAGATCCGGACAGATTTACAATTGTAATGGACCCCGGCATGGCCTTCGGTTCAGGCACACACGAGACGACGCAGCTTTCAATCGAAATGCTTGAAAGATATGTAAAGCCGGAGGACAGTGTATTGGACGTAGGCACAGGCAGCGGCATACTTGCAATGGCGGCGAAAAAATTAGGCGCAGGCAAGGTCTTAGGCATTGACATAGATGAAGATTCAGTGCGTGTGGCGCGACGAAATGCAGAGGACAACAATGAAGTAATAGAATTTGTTGAAGGAAATTTGGTAGACAAGGTCACCGACTTATATGATGTCGTAGTTGCAAATATTATTGCCGAGATTGTAGTTGAGGTTGTAAAGGACTTGGATAAGGTCCTTAAACCGGGCGGAATATTTTTATGCTCGGGAATACTAAAAGACAGAGAAGAACTTGTAAAGGACGCTCTTATTGCTAAAGGCCTTGAAATTATTCACATTAACCGAATGGGCGAGTGGATAGGTATCGGAGCAAAATATGTATAAATTTTTTGAGGATAACTTTAGAGACAATTACATCGACCTATCAAAAGAAAATTTAAAACACATAAAGGTTTTAAGAATTAGAGATAATGAAGAGTTTGAAGTTGTCTGTGATGAAGGGAAATTTATTTGCGTTTTAGAAGAGAACCGGGCTAAGGTTTTAAGACGGAGTACTGTAAATACTGAATCCGATGTGAAGTTAAAACTCTTTATGGGCATTTGCAAAGGTGACAAGATGGAGACCATCATTAAGCAAGCGACTGAAATCGGCGTAACGGAGTTTTTCCCTGTAAATATGATGAGATCCGACGCAAACTACACAGGCAAAGAAGATAAAAAGTTAAACAGATTTAAGGCCATTGCACTTTCGGCGGCAAAACAATCTAAAAGAGACATTATTCCCATTGTACACGGCACAATCGACTTAGATGAAATCGGAAACTATAACATAGGAAAATTAATTATTCCCTACGAATTGGAAGAGACAAAATTTTTAAAAGATATTGAGTCTTCAAAGGACGTTTCCCTGGTTATCGGTCCTGAAGGCGGGTTTGACCCGACAGAAATTGAAAAGCTACGGGTTATGAACGGGGAGTTTATTTCCTTGGGCAAGAGAATTTTACGAGCAGAAACTGCCGCAATTGTATCGGCATTTATGGTTATACACACTTGGGAGGAAAGTTGAAGACATTTAACATACTGACATTAGGCTGTAAGGTCAATCACTATGAGACCAGGTCAATGATCGAAAATTTTGAAAACAGAGGATATAAATTTGTCGGCGAAGATGAAAAGGCCGACATATATATTATAAATACATGTACCGTTACAAACCTTTCCGACAGAAAGTCCAGGCAACACATCAGGAAGGTCAAGAGGATAAATGAAGATGCCGTTATAGGTGTGGTGGGCTGTTACTCTCAAGTAAATCCCGAAGAAGTTGCGGAGATTGAAGGTGTAGATATAGTAATCGGCACCACTGAAAGAAATAAAATTGTAGATCTTTGCGAAGAATTTTTAGAAAAGAGAGAAAAGATAAATATTGTCAGAGACATAAGTGATGACAGAGAATTTCAAGCCATAGACATCACAAGTGACGAGGAAATGACGAGAGCTTATATAAAGGTGCAGGACGGCTGCAATATGTATTGCGCTTACTGTATCATCCCATATGCCAGAGGTAACATCAGGTCAAGAGCAATAGAAGACTGTGTGCGTGAGACGAAGGTCTTGGTTGAGAACGGATTTAAAGAGCTTGTATTGACGGGAATTCACATAGCAAGTTACGGATATGACTTGGGCAAAGAAAGACTTATCGATTTAATAGAAGCTATAGCGGAGACGGACATAGAAAGAATAAGGTTGTCGTCAATCGACCCTCGCATTGTGACTGAAGACTTTATAAAAAGACTCACAGCTACAGGCAAAGTTTGTGACCATTTTCATTTGTCCTTACAAAACGGCAGCGACAAAATTTTAAAGCTGATGAACAGAAGATATACTGCAGATGAATATGCGGACAAGGTAAATATAATTAGAAAGTATATGCCTGAAGCGGGAATAACCACGGACATAATAGTAGGATTTCCACAAGAGACTGAAGAAGATTTTCAAAAAACTTTGGAATTTGTTGACAGAATAAAATTTTCGCGTATTCACGTCTTTAAATATTCGCCAAGGAAGGGAACACCTGCCGTAACAATGGAAGGACAAGTTCACGGACAGGTAAAGCATGAAAGATCTTTAAGGCTTATCGAAAAGGGAGAAGAGCTTAAGACGGAATTCATCGCAAAAATGGAAGGTAAAAAATATAAAATCCTATTTGAGGAAGAAAAGAATGGGGTATACTATGGTTATACAGATAACTATGTAAGAGTTAAAACTGAGGCGGATTGTGATTTGAAGAATAAAATTGTCTTAGGCACAATAATCTCCGATGAAGAACCTGCAACTGTAGTAGTAGAGAAGGAGGACTTATGAAAGATTGTTTATTTTGTAAAATAGCTGCAAAAGAAATTCCTTCTGAAAAAGTATATGAAGACGAACTGGTTTACGCTTTTAAAGACGTAAGCCCCCAAGCACCCGTTCACTTCTTAATAGTTCCCAAGAAACATATCAGCTCCATTGATGAGCTTGAAGAAAGTGACAAGGAGCTTGTAGGTCACATAATGCTTCTTGTCAAAAAACTCACAGGGGAACTTGGCCTTACTAACGGCTACAGAGTTGTAATTAATTGCAAAGAAGATGGCGGACAAACAGTAGAACACTTACACTTTCATATACTTGGAGGAAGGTCACTTAACTGGCCACCGGGTTGATGGATATAAGGTCTGAAATATTTAGAATTATAAATTAAGTATTTCGGACCTTTTTTATCTCAAAGAGGAAAACTATTTCATTTACAATATTTAAAACTATGATAAAATAAAAATATAAAAATGATATAGTAAGATATACTAATAATTATATTATTTTTTAACTTTTTTCATTCTTTTTAAAAAGTTAAAAAGGTGATTAAGGGTATAAGATAATTGTGACTTAAATATGTTTTGTAAACGTGAAAACACAATTATATTTAATTAAAA
>CABTXP010000056.1 GCA_902488815.1 uncultured Eubacteriales bacterium
GGAATCCGGTGACAATAATGCAAGGGACACACCTGTACCCATATCGAACACAGAAGTTAAGCCTTGAGATGCCGATGGTACTTGGCTGGCAACGGCCTGGGAGAGTAGGAAATCGCCGGTTTGATTAATTAAATTTAATCAAGGACTTATTAAAGAGTAGAAAGCTGAATGTCAATCATCGGCTTTCTATTTTTTTTGTATCGGAACTCTAAACATATAATATGTGAGTAAAGTATTCCTTTTTGGGATATAAATAAATTGTAGGAAGAAAATGGAATTTTAAGGAGGCAATTATGTTAATGTCAATAATAGTTGGCGCAATAGCCGGCTGGATTGCAAGTATTATAATGGATAAAAACAAAAGCATGGGTGCTATTGCAAATATAATCGTAGGGTTAATCGGGGGAGCTATCGGAAGATTTGTCTTAAAGATTGCAGGATTCTATTCAAACGGCAAGTTTGTCCCTGAAATAATCGTAGGCGTTATAGGTGCGGTAATTTTACTTGCCATTGTAAATGCCGTTAGAGGAAGATAATCATTAAAATTAAGAGCGAAAGCTCTTTTTTTTATGCAAATTTTCACCTTATTAATTTCGGCACAGACTTTTTCCTACAAACATGTATTAAAGTTCATACATTTTTTGCCTATTTTATTCCATGGCTCTTTAACCTTTGCTATAATGTTTTATAAGGAGGCAACATGAATCGCAAAAAGGAAGAATCGGTTAGATGGTTAAGAGTTGATTTTAAATTACTCTTTTTATTTATAGTTACGGGAATTTTTACAGGTCTTACTATAACCTGTTACAAATTAGGAATTGAAAAGTTTGCGGAAATGACCAAATCTTTTTTACATAATTACGGTGGCACAACCGGAGGCAAGGCAATATTTATCGGTGCATTTATTTTAATGGCAATTGTCATGTACTACCTTTGTATATACGACCCGAATATTAAAGGCTCAGGCATTCCTATTATCTTCGGAGTCCTTGACGGCAAATTTAAAGTCAAGTGGAAGAGGACTCTCCCTTTAAAATTTATCACAAGTATAGTGACGGTAGGCTCAGGCTTAACCCTTGGCAGGGAAGGTCCTTCAGTTCAAATGGGCGGCCTTGTAGGTCAAGCGGTACACGACGTGAGCAAGTCCGATGAAGAAAGACGCGTCTTTGTCGGTGCCGCATCGGGAGCGGGATTTGCAGTGGCATTTAACGCACCTCTTACGGGGATAATTTTTGCCGTGGAAGAAATTTACAAAAAAACCAGCCGCAAAATATTTTTAAGCGCATCGGCAACGGTAATTGCGGCAATAATCGTGTCCCATTTAATCGTGGGAAATACTCCCACACTTCCCGACGTGCCTCGAATTAAATCCTTGGAACTACCGGTGTATTTTTACATGGTGGTCTTGGGAATCTTCACAGGACTTTCAGGAGTTTTATATAACTATGTTGTAGTAGGGGGCAAAGTCTTGGCGGGGAAAATTAAAATTAATCCTCTGCTTAAATTTATAATTCCATTTGTCGTAACGGCAATAGTAATTTTAATGGACATAAACCTATTCGGATCCGGAGAACACTTTATCCTCTACACATTAGGTGATAACGCCCCTGCGGCAAAGCTCATCTACTACTATTTTATGAAATTATTTTTACTTGCAATAATATTTGCCGTAGGATGCCCCGGCGGATCTCTTGTGCCTATGCTTGCAATGGGAGCTTTGGTGGGAAATATATACGGAAGCTTAGGAGCATCCTTGGGACTTTTTGATCCGAGCTTAATCTTCGTCTTCTCAATTATCGCCATGTGCGGACAATTCTCCGCCATTGTAAGAGCGCCCCTTACAGGAATAGTATTGGTACTTGAAATGACAGGCGGCTCCTTTGAATACTTCTTCGCAGTATCAATAGTAGCCATGATAGCCTACATCATAGCCGAAATGTTTGCGTCAAAACCCTTCTACGGTCACCTTTACGAAATGATGCTTGCGCCTGTAAAGCATGATGCCAAATAGGCTGTAATATGTATAAAATACACGTTTCTATAGAAAAAATTAAAACTTTGTAAATAGGGTATTAAAATATTAGATTATTAAATAAAGGAGTCACATCATGGAAGATAAAAAGATAGCAATACAAGAAACCTATGGCGAAAGATTCCAACACTGCTGGGGATGCGGACCTAAAAACCATCAAGGTATACACTTAAAATCCTACCCATCAAAAACGGGAGAAGAAGTAATATGCAAGTACACACCTGAAGAAAAATACACAGGAGGCGTACCTCAAAACCTCTTCGGCGGCATGATTGCCGTAATATTCGACTGCCACGGCACGGCATCGGCAGCATGGTTCAAACACCAAGACAAAGGCCTTGAACTCACAAAAGACACGGTAATCGGAAGATTTATCACGGCAAGACTTGAAGTGGACTTTAAAAAACCGGTGCCCATGAATTCGGAAATCACAGTCACATCCACCTGTGAAGAAATAGGGGACAGAAAAGTCATCGTCCAAATGGTAATGGAATCACAAGGTGAGGTAAGAGCCAAGGCCCGCATGGTAGCGGTAGGAGTAAAAGACAATATGTAAAAGAGACACGCAAGTGTCTTTTTTTTAAATCAAGGAGAAGAAATGAAATATTTTAAAATAAAAGATAGAGAAATATCAAGATTAGGCTACGGCTGTATGAGATTTCCAATAGTAGATGGAGACAACGGAATAATCGACAAAGAAAAAGCCGAGCCCCTACTCATACACGCAATAGAACAAGGAGTAAATTACATAGACACGGCCTATCCCTACCACGAAAAGACAAGTGAAGCCTTTGTAGGAGAAGTCTTAAAAGCATACAACATAAGGGGCAAAGTAAATTTGGCGACAAAACTGCCGTGTTGGCTCGTAAAAGAACCGGAAGACTTTCAAAAAATATTGGACGAACAGCTGAAAAACTTAAAGACAGATTACATCGACTTTTACCTGCTGCACTCACTTGACCTTAAGACTTACCGCAAAATGGAAGACTTAGGCGTGCTTAAATTTTTAGACGAAATAAAAGAAAAAGGCATAGTAAAGCACGTAGGATTTTCATTCCACGACGAATATGTAGCATTTGTAGAAATCATGGAAAGTTACAACTGGGACTTTTGCCAAATACAGTTAAATTACATGGACACAGACTATCAAGCGGGGCTAAAAGGCTATAAATTGGCAGAAGAAAAACAAATCCCCTTAGTAATAATGGAACCCTTAAAAGGCGGCAGACTCTCAAACCCGCCTGAAGAAGTCGTAGAATTTAAAAACCAAGTCACAAAAGACTCACCGTCCATGCTTGCCTTAAAATTCCCTCTGTCATTAAAAAATGTCATGACAGTCCTAAGCGGCATGAATACAAAGGACCAAATAGACGAAAACATAGAAACGGCATCTACAGTAGAGCCTGGAAAACTCACGGCGGAGGAAAAAGAATTTTATCAAAAAGCCAAAGCCGTCTACAAAAAAAGAGAGCACATAGGCTGCACCGGATGCGAATACTGTATGCCCTGCACAGTAAAAATCAACATACCCAAAGTATTTTCCCTTTGGAACAAAGCCTATTTATACGACGAAGAAACAGAAAGCAAAAAAGCCTACCAAGCCTATTTAAAAGACGGCATCACACCGGAAAAATGCATCGAATGCAAAAAATGCGAAAGAGAATGTCCGCAAAACTTAAAAATAGTAGAAGGCCTGAAACAAGCACACAAATATTTAAAATAAAACAACAGTTGGGATATTAACCCTACTTCGTCGGGGACATTCAGTTAGTTGGGGACACACCTACGGCTTTAGCCGTAGGTGTGTCCTCTTTAAACCAACTCGACTCTAATCACTAACCCATTTAACGACTTGGTCTATCTGATCTTTTTTATTTTTCATCATCAATCAACTTAATTTAACTATTTACATCATACTCAGGGGACACACGTTCCATTCGTTTCGCTATTCCACGAATGTCTCCAATAGACATTTCATCATCAATCAACTTCTATTTAACTATCGACATTATTCTTAGGGGACACACCTCTCAAAGCTAAAGCTTTTCGCGGAATGTCCCCGATATACGCTTTGTTTCTTCATGGGACACATGTCACGCCTGCACCTGTCAAGCTTGGCTTGACTGGTAAATGTCCCCTATAGGCTTACACAAAAAAAAGACTGCTTTTGCAGCCTTATTGTTCGTCGCCTAAATTCCTGAGCTTGTCCACCTGTTCTTCTTTGCCCAAGACGATGAGGACGTCGCCGATTTTAAATGTGTAACTCACGGGTGGATTGAAGAGGAAATTGCCGTCTTCAATCTTTTTTATTGCAAGGACGATGAGTCCTGTCTTATTCGGTATTTGCGCTTCTAATAAATTTTTGTCTTCTAAGTATGAGCCCTTCTTTACTATGACTTCTTCAAGGTCAAGTTCAATGTCTCCTACTCTCGTCACCACGTCCAAAAAGGAAATAATATTTGGCTTTATCATAAGTGACGCCATTCTCTTGCCGCTTATTTCATTTACGGACAAGGTTTTGTTTGCGCCGACTTTTAAAAGTTTTTCTCTGCCGGACTTGGTGATTGAATTGGCGATTATGTATATGTCTTTGTTAAGATTCCTTGCCGTAAGGACGGTAACGATGTTATCCACTTCTAAGTCTAATGTGGTGACAAGGCCTTTCGCTTTTTCAATGCCCGCGCGCTCCAATACACTTTCTTCCGTGGACTGACCTTCCACTACCAATATATCTTGATGACTGAAGTTTTCAAGGTCTTCGTGTTTGTCTGTGATTACGACAAAGTCCAATTTTTCATTTATAAACTTATTAATAATAACTTCTGCAAGCTCTCCCGAGCCGCAAATTATGTAATGATCTTTTAAAGCGGAAATTTTCCTGTCCATTTTACTTCCTTTCCACAAATCTTTTACCTTGCCTTCTACAAACATTGCCACAACTGTTGTGAAGGTATACCCGACAATTCCTACGCCCAAAAATATCATAAAGACGGAAAAAATTTCAGACTGTCCCGTACGCGTGCCTACTTCGCCGAAGCCTACGGTGGATATGGTGATTACCGTCATGTATAGGGCATCTACAAAACCTACTTTCAAAAGGGCCATGTATCCCGCGACACCGATGACTAAAAGTAGGGTAAATGCAAGTAATATGAATTTGAGTTTTCTCTTTTCTTCCATAAGCCGCTCCTTATAATTTAGATTATAGTATAAGTTTGGATAAATCTAAATTAATTTAATTAAATCTCATTAGCGACATTCGCGCAAAGAAAAAAGGCTTTAGGACGAATCCTAAGCCTTTATTTATTCTGTTTAACTTCTGAAGACGATATTGCCGCCTTCAATTGAATCCACTATTGCAAGGGACAACAGGTCGAAGCCTTTCTCACGCAAATTGTCTCCGCCTTTTTGAAATCCCTTTTCAACGGCGGCTGCAAGGCCTTTGATCTCTGCGCCTCCTTGGTTTGAAACGTCAATCAAGCCTTCCATGGCAAAGCCTGTTGCCAAAAAGTCGTCTATTATCAAAAGTTTGTCTGAAGGGGACAGATATTTTTTTGAAACGGTGACGTTGTAAGTCTTGTCGTAAGTGTAAGATTTGACTTGAGAAGAAAAAACTTCCGAGTCCATGTTTTTTGACCTTGCCTTCTTGGCAAAGACCACGGGGATGTTCCCCATGTGTGTTGCAGTTAATATTGCAAGGGCAATGCCTGAAGCCTCAATAGTCAAAATCTTGTTAATGCCTTTGCCGGAAAAATAATCTGCAATCTCCGCCGCAAGCTTGTCCAAAAACTCCGTCTCCAATCTGTGGTTCAAAAAAGAATCCACCTTAATTACATTGCCTTCTAAAATTCGCGCATCACTTAAAATTTTTTCTTCCAATAATTTCATAATCCACCTCAAGACAATTATAGCAAATGGTAAAAATAATATATACTATGGTAAAAGACATACACTAATAATATTTTCTTATTTGTCAGGAGAAAATAAAAGAGGAGTTAATATGAACACAATACTTATAAGAACTGTAAAGACGGCGGCGGCAGCTCTTTTGGCAATACTTGTCTCTCAAGCACTTTCACTGGACTTTGCGGCGGCGGCGGGCATCATCGCTATACTCAATGTATTTGAAACACGCAAGTCCACCGTTGAAGGCGGTCTTAAGAGGGCGCTGTCCGCAATTATAGCACTCATAATAGGCGGCATTTTGTTTGAACGCTTGGGCTATGTGACCTGGGTCTTCGGTCTCTACCTTTTAATCTTTGTGCCCGTGTCATTTTTGTTAAAAATAGAACTGGGCCTTGGACCTTCCAGCGTAATTGTCACACACCTTCTTTCCTTTGGAGA
>CABTXP010000057.1 GCA_902488815.1 uncultured Eubacteriales bacterium
AAAGATTTTCAAAAGCCATAATTTCACCTCTTTTGCAATAAATCTTCTATATTATGAAGTGAACTTATAATTTCATCATCATTAGTTAAAGATTTTATTTTATTTATTTCACTCTTCACTTTATCTAATACTACTTTGTTTTCTCTGTCAGTTTTAAGAAGATTTAATATTGCCTCGAAATTAATCAAGTTTTCTTCCGCTCTCTTAAGATTAATGCTTACACCTTGCTTGCTTATTGAAAGGGTTTCCGCTATCTCATTTAATGAGCAGTCATATAAGTAATACAGTTTAAAAGTTTCTCTTTGCTTCTCTGAAAGTAGATCTCCATAGTAGTCGAAGAGCATGTTTAATTCAAAAAATTTTTCATTCATATTATCACGGGTCAAGCTTTTTGTTTGACACTTCAATAGTATATACTTTACTTTAATTAAAGTCAACAAAAAAACACGGAAAAATCCGTGTTATTCGAAAATCGCGTTGATAAAATCTTCCGTGTTAAAATCTTGCAGGTCATCTATTCTTTCTCCCACACCTATTAGCTTAATCGGTATCATATGGTGGCCTTGAAGAGTAAGAGCCACTCCGCCCTTTGCCGTGCCGTCTAATTTTGTAAGAGCAATGCCTGTTATATCGGCAACTTCCTTAAAGTTTTTAGCTTGGATAATTGCATTTTGTCCTGTAGTTGCATCAAGAACTAAAATATTTTCTCTATTTGCTTCGGGAAATTCTCTTTCAATAATTCTGTTAATCTTTTCAAGCTCATTCATCAAGTTGCTCTTGTTGTGAAGTCTGCCTGCCGTATCGCAAATCAGTACATCTACATTACGAGACTTTGCTGCCTGTATGCCGTCATAAATAACTGCTGCAGGGTCGGATCCTTCCTTGTTTGCAATAACAGGAACACCTGATCTGTCTCCCCACATTTTAAGCTGATCTATTGCGGCAGCTCTAAAAGTATCTGCAGCAACGAGCAAAACATTTTTGCCCTCAGATTTAAGTTTTGAAGCAAGCTTTCCGATAGTTGTGGTCTTCCCTACTCCGTTTACTCCTATTACCAACATAATTGTAGGTTTTGTAGTAGTAAGTGCATTGGTAGCCTCACATCCATTCATGTACTTCATCATCTCTTCTTTAAGCAAAGGCATTACCTTTTGCGGGTCTTGAACTTTAGAATCTATAATAGCCTGTCTTAAATTGTCTACAATTTCCATTGTAGTCTCCATACTGATGTCGGCAGTAATTAAAATCTCTTCAATATCCTCCAACATTTCATCGTCAATTTTTACATAAGCACCTAAGACAGTATTAAGCTTGTGAGATATATCGTCTCTTGTCTTTTGAAGACCTGACTTTAATCTTTGGAAAAAACCTACCTTTTTCTCTTCAACAATCTCTTTATCCAGAACAGGATCTTCCATTAGATCAGACTCCGCTTCAAAGCTTTCAAAAGAATCTTCAATAGATTCCGGATCTTTAGATTCCGGATCTTTTTTTTCTGAATCTTCTTCAACTAAATCTATCTCCAAGAATTCATTTTCAGCCTTCATTTTTTTAACAGAAGATTCTTCAGAAATATCTTCAATTATTTCCTGTTCAACTTCATCTTCTTTGCCTTCTAATTCATCTATAGGTAAATCCAATTCTTCAGGCTTATTATCTACTTCATCTTTCTTTTTAAACCACTTAAACATAATACCTCCTAATCAATTGATACAGAAACTATTTTACTTACTCCTTTTTCTTCCATTGTAACTCCATATAAAATATCTGCGATTTCCATAGATATTTTTCTGTGAGTTATCATTATAAATTGAATTTTTTCAATAGTTTTTAAATAATCCACGTATCTTGTTATATTTGCATCGTCTAAAGAGGCGTCTATTTCGTCCAAGATACAGAAAGGTGCAGGTCTCGTCTTCAAGAGAGCAAATAGAAGCGCCACCGCTGTTAAAGACCTTTCACCACCGGAAAGAAGGGAAAGTGATTGGAACTTTTTGCCCGGAGGTTGCGCCTTAATTTCAATGCCCGCCTCCAACACATCTCCTTCTTCAAGTACAATCTCCGCTCTTCCGCCGTTAAACAACTTTACAAAAATTTCACTGAAGTGAGTATTTATTTCTTCAAATGAAGATGTGAAGGCCTTAATCATTTCTCGGTCCAAGTCTCTAATTATCTTTTCTATTTTTAACTTAGCTTCATTTAAATCGCTAAGTTGCCCGTTAATAAATTTAAGTCTTTCCGATACCTCTTCATATTCCGCAATACTGCCTAAATTTACATCACCTAAAAGATTAATTTTCTCCTTTAATATTTTTAAATCTTTTTTCGTTGCATTTTCAGATAAATCTACCGGATAATCAATGATGCCGTAGTCATTAATCAAACGTGCTTTTTCAATTTCTGTAAACTCGTTTAATTTTTCCATTTCAACTTCAGACTTTGAAAGATTGTTTTTGATGTTATAAATCATCTCTACCAATTCATCGGCGGTCTTTCTTGCTTCATCAACAGATGATTTAAAAGTATTTCTCTTGTTTCTAAGCTCTTCAATTTCTTTGTTTAAGCTTTTTGTTTCATCTTTAGTTAATGCTTCCGTAAGTTTAGATTGTTCAAGATTCTTTTCTTCAATCTCTTTAATAATCAATGTCTTTGTTTCAATTAATTTGTCGTGATTTTTATCTCCGTCGACAACAGATGTCGTAAGCCTCTTTTGTTCATATTCTAAATTTGAAAATTTATTTAAAAGCTCTACCCTTTTAATTTCCAAATCTTTTATTTCATGAGTAAGTGACTGATAATCTCTAGAATTTTTAGTTATGGATGAACTTATTTTTTCATTTTCATCTTTTAAATCTTGTAGTTCACTTTGCAGTTTAATTATTAGTTCAGATGTTTCATTCTTTTCCGTAGCATCTTTGTCGATGGAATTTTTTAAAAACTCAATTTCATCTTCAGAGTTTTGTAATTCTTTCTCAGCATTTTTTATAGTTAGGTTTAATCTCTCAAGATTCGCATTTAGGTTTGCTGCTTCAAATTTAAGTTCTTCTTCTCTTGACTTTAAAGAGCTCAAATTAGAGTCGCACTCTTTTAATTTGCCTCGTATATTATTTATTTGTTTTTCACTTTCAATTATTTTCTTGTCAAATGTACCTATTTCTTTTGTAAGGCTATTTATTTCTCTTGTACGGTTGATTACACCTACAGATTTAGATTGAATCGAACCTCCGGAGATAGATCCGCCTCTATTTATACTCTCTCCTTGAAGAGTTACAATTCTGTTTGAATTATTAAGAGCGGCATCAAGTTTTAATGCCGATTTATAATCTTTAACAACTATTGTGCTGCCTAATAAATTAGAATAAATGTCCTTCAAACTTTCATTGCATTGGACTAAATCTATGGCATAACCTATAATATTGTAACCCTTAAGGCTTGAAAGAGATTTAAAACTTCGTCCCTTTATTCTGTCTATAGGAAGTAAGGTCACCCGTCCGAATTTGTTTTTCTTAATGTAGTTAAATATTGATTCCGAATCCTTTACAGTATCAATAATTATATTTTGCATTGAAAATCCGAAGGCTATATTTAAAGCAACTTCATATTCAGCCTGAGTTGTAAAGTTATCTCCAACAGGACCGACTACTCCTGAAAAAATTCCCTCTCTCTTTATGCTCTTCATAAAAGATTTAACACTTGCGCCGTAACCTTCAAAGTTGTCTTTTAAATTTATCAAAGCATCTCTTTTAGCTGCAGCTTTAGACTTATTCATGTGTAAATCATTTTGCAAAGCCTTTAGGCCGGTTAATTCATTTTCATATTTTTCTTTATCTTGCTCTATTGATGCACGTGAAGAATATAATTCCTCCATGTCAACCTTTAGAGTATCTAAATTATTATTATAATCTGTTAATACGGATCTTGATTTTTCTATTTCATTTAAATATAAGTCTCTGTTTTTATTTATATTTAAAATTCTTCCGTTTTTGTCTTCTTCCATGGAATTTAAAAAATCCATTCTTGATTTTGACTTGGACAAATGTTCGAAAGTATTTTTGGACTTTTCTTCATTTTCAGAAAGTTTGTTGTTTAATTCTTTAAGCTCTGAAGAAATAATATTTTGCTCTGTGTTCTTATCTCCAATCAGAGTTTCGATATTTTTAACTTTCTCTTTCTCTTCTGACAATAAAGGCTCAATGTCCTTGAGCTTCTTTAGATAGATATCTTTATTTGTATTTTCTTTTTCAATATCAACATTAATTGTACTTAGTTTTATATTTAAATTGGAAATTCTTTCATTCAAAAGATCTTTTTGTGAATTAAGCTTTTCTCTGTTTGAGGTCTCTTCCAGGTTTTTAAGGTTTAAATCCTCTATTTTTAATTCTATTTCACTTAATTTGGAATTTAATTCCTCAATTTCCTTACGATTGTGAGAAAGTTCTTCTTCCTTTGCTGATAAATCTGAATTGTTTTCTTCGCTTTCAGATTTAATCCTATCAATTTTTTCATTATAATTATTAATCTTTCTACCTGTAATAATTAAGTCATATCTTCTCAGCTTTTCAAAAAGTTCTTTGTAAGTCTTGGCTTTTTCAGATTCAATCTTCAGACTTTCTTCTTGACGAGAAATTTCAATATGTATATCTTCCAATCTTTGAAGGTTATCATTAGTCCTCTTTAATGAGTTTAAAGCTTCTTTCTTTTTGGACTTGAATTTAGTTATACCTGCAGCTTCTTCAAATACTCCTCTTCTTTCTTCAGATTTGTTGCTCAGTATATTGTCAATCTTACCTTGACCGATTAAAGAGTATCCTTCTCTGCCTATACCTGTGTCCATAAAAAGATTGTGAATGTCCTTTAGACGTACCTTTTCTCCGTTTATTTTAAATTCACTTTCTCCTGATCTATACATCCTTCTGAAGATACTTACTTCGTCAAATTCAATAGGGATGGCTTTGTCAGAGTTGTCAAATACAGCTTCCACTTCAGCAAATCCTAAAGCTCTTTTGTTTCCCGTGCCTGAAAATATAACGTCTTCCATTTTATTTCCACGAAGATTTTTTACACTTTGTTCGCCCAAGACCCACATAATAGCGTCGGAAATATTACTCTTTCCACTGCCGTTTGGTCCTACAATGGCAGTTACGTTATGATTTAATTCAATTGTAGTTTTGTTTGCAAAGGATTTAAATCCTTGAATATTTACACGCTTTAAATACATTTGATAATTTTAGTTTCCTTTTTTCCTCGTAAGTAAATTGTATCTTCCGGCAAATTTTCTATTTTAAATTTAATATTTTTTACAGATAAAATTTTCTTCAGCTTTTCTTTATTTTTGCCTTTTAAGCCGACGATATACGAAATGTTTTTTCCGTTAGCCACAATCTCTATATTGTCTTCATTTAAATTTCCGATATTTATGAAATAATCTAAGATAATACTTTCTTCTACCAATTGTCTGAAGGCAGGATGAAAAGGTCCTGCGACCAAGTCACCGCCGTAATTAATGTTGTCTGTAGGTTGTAATCCGACTCTAATGACATTAACTCCGTTTTCATTATAAATTTTTAAAACTTCCTTTGCCCATCTTACTCCTTCATCTAAGGTAAGTGGCGCGTAGGTTTTGTCTTGATACATTTGCTCCAACTTGGTATTTTTAACCACCAAAGTCGGATAAATTCTAACAATTTCAGGAGATAACTTAACAAACTCTCTTGCAGTATATATAGATTTTTCTAAGGTATCTCCGGGAAGAGCCAGCATCTGTTGTAGTCCCAATGTAAATCCATGACTTTTAATTAAATCACAAGATTCATATACGCACTCCACATTGTGTCCTCTATTTGAAAGCTTTAACACTTCAGGATCCAATGATTGAACTCCAAGCTCTATAACTTTAACGCCGTGGTATTTTAGTTCTTGAAGTATGTTTGTATCGATGGCATCCGGTCTTGTTGAAATTCTAATAGATGAGATTAATCCCCTATCTATTAGATCCTTACCTTCACTTAAAAGTTTTAGGCGTAACTTTTCATTAATAGCTGTAAAACTGCCGCCGTAAAAAGCTAATTCTACCTCTCCTCTTTCACTGAAATAACTTAAATAACGATTCACGACTGTATTAAGAGGCTCTAAATCCGATTCAACTCCTGTAATTTCATTTTGATTACAAAAT
>CABTXP010000058.1 GCA_902488815.1 uncultured Eubacteriales bacterium
CGGCGAAACTGCCAAGTACAACATTGTATTCGGACAAAGAATCAAAGTTAAAAACGGCGACTATGTAGAAAAAGGAGACGAGTTGACAGCAGGTTCAGTTCACCCGCAAGACCTTTTGAAAGTAAAAGGAGCAAAGGGTGTAGAAGAATACATTGTAAAAGAAGTACAAAGAGTATACAGACTTCAAGGTGTAGACATTAACGACAAACACGTTGAGTTAATAGTAAGACAAATGTTAAGTAAGTACAGAGTAGATGAAGCGGGAGATTCAAACTTCTTGCCGGGTTCAATGGTAGATGCGGTTGAATTTAAAACCGTAAACAAAGAACTTGAAAAAGAAGGTAAGACACCTGCCACAGGAGAAGTAATCCTACTTGGTATTACAAAGGCATCACTTGCAACGGAATCATTCCTGTCTGCAGCATCCTTCCAAGAAACAACAAGAGTTCTTACAGATGCGGCAATTAAAGGCAAGGAAGATATGCTTACGGGATTAAAAGAAAATATAATCATCGGTCAATTAATACCTGCCGGCACGGGAGTGAGAAAAAATTCCAATGTGCAAATTGAAATAGCAGACAAGCTTAAAGAAAACTTTAACATTTTGGAAAATTCCGAAGTTATATCCAAGGCGGATGTAATGCCGGAAGAAGAAGTCGTAACAGAATAATATAAAAGCAGGCACACCGCCTGCTTTTTTGATGTATAAAAAGAAAAAGGACACTTATGTAAGTGTCCTTTTTATATGGAGGCGACAACCGGATTTGAACCGGTGATAAAGGTGTTGCAGACCTGCGCCTTACCACTTGGCTATGTCGCCGTGAGAACTATGATAACATATTGCGAAGGATATTTCAAATCTAATTTTAAAGGCGTTCACAAATCCCCATTCTTTGTCAATTACTGCGGCAAGTGATATAATTTAGAGGATATTAAAGGAGGTATAGTGTTGAAAGACAAACTTTTATCTATAGAACAAGATGCCCTTGAAAAAATTAACGAGGCAATTGACAAAGAAAAGATTGAAAATTTAAGAGTAAAGTACTTAGGCAAGAAGGGTGAGCTGACACTCCTTCTTCGCGAGATGGGTAAGCTCTCCAAGGAAGAGAGACCTGTCATGGGCAAGCTCTCAAATGAAGTGCGGGACAAAATTGAAAAAGTAATTGAAGAAAAGTTTGCGGAAATTGAAGAGCGTGAACTTGAAAGAAGATTGGAAGCTGAAAAAATTGACATTACTTTTAGAAAAGAAGGAGAAAAATTAGGTCACAGATCACCTCTTAAAAAGACTTTGGAAGATTTGGAAGATCTTTTTGTGGAAATGGGCTTCACAGTTTACGAAGGACCTGAAATTGAAACGGTTGAAAACAACTTCGACCTTTTAAACGCACCTATGAACCACCCTTCAAGAGAATTGTCAGACACATTCTACATAGATGAAAAGACTGTCTTAAGGACACAGACATCTCCTGTACAAATTCGAGCCATGAAGGAACACGGAGCGCCTATACGCATGGTGTGCTCAGGCAGAGTATTTCGTTCAGACGAAGTGGACGCAACTCATTCACCCATGTTTCATCAATTGGAAGGCCTTGTTGTAGATGAAAAAGTTACAATGGCAAACTTATTTGAAACTTTAAATATTTTTATCAAGGAATTTTTCGGCGAAGACATGAAGTGCAGATTCAGACCTCACTACTTCCCATTTACGGAGCCATCTGCCGAGGTGGACGTAACTTGCCTTGCTTGTCACGGAAAAGGCTGCCCTGCCTGCGGAGGAACGGGCTGGAGCATGGAACTTTTAGGCTGCGGCATGGTTCACCCCAATGTGCTTAGAAATTGCGGCATTGACCCGGAAAAATATTCAGGCTTTGCCTTTGGAATGGGTATCGACAGAATTGCAATGGTTAGGTACAAGATAAACGACATTAGAAACTTGTTTGAAAATGACGAACGATTTTTAAATCAATTTTAATTAATTGATGAGAGAATATAAATTGAGATGGAGGACATATGCTTTTACCTGTTAAGTGGCTTAGAGATTATGTAAATATAGATTTAGATGCGAAAAAAATTGCAAACGGAATTACTGACACCGGATCTCACGTTGAAACTATAATTCTTCCCAAAGAGGGAATGGAAAAAGTAGTTGTGGGAAAAATTTTAGAAATAGAAAAACACCCGAACGCTGACAAACTTGTAATTTGTAAAGTTGATGTGGGGACTGAAGTTTTGCAAATTGTTACGGGAGCACCAAATGTATTTGAAGGGGCGGTTGTGCCTGTGGCTCTTGTTGGAGCGAAACTTGCCAAGGGAGTTGAAATCGAAGCGGGAGAGTTAAGAGGCGTTGAGTCCAACGGTATGCTTTGCTCCTTGGACGAACTTGGCTATGACACAAGTACAATTGCCAAAAAACAAAGAGACGGTATATTTATCTTTAACGAAGACGTGAAGCCGGGCACAGATGCTTTCAGCGCACTGATGCTTGATGAGGAAATTATAGATATTGAAGTTACGCCGAACAGACCGGACTGCCTTTCAATAATAGGAATGGCAAGGGAATGTGCAGCTACCTTTGACTTGGATCTCACACAGCCGAAGATTAATTTAAAAGAAGAAGGAGAAGGCATTGAAGGTGCATTTGGAGGCGTTGAAATTGAAACGGACAAATGTAGTCGTTTTTACGGCAGAGTTATAAAGGACATAAAAATTGAAGAATCACCTCTGTGGCTTCAAAACTACCTTGTAAGCGTGGGAGTAAGACCTATTAACAACATTGTCGACCTTACAAACTTTGTAATGATAGAGTCGGGACAACCTCTACACGCCTATGACCTTAACTCTTTACACAAAAAGAAAATTGTCGTAAAGCAAGGAAAAGACGGAGAAGTTTTCAAGACCTTGGACGACGTGGAAAGAAAACTTACAAGTGATGACATTGTAATTACAGACGGCAAGGTCACCATCGGACTTGCCGGCGTAATGGGTGGCCTCGACACTGAAATTGAAGACACGACAAAGGATATTTTTATAGAAGGGGCACATTTTGACGAGGACTCTATAAGAAAAACTTCAAAAAGACTTAATTTGAGAACGGAAGCAAGTGCCAGATTTGAAAAAGGCGTTTCTCCCAAGCTTTCAAAGTGGGCGGTGGACAGATTTTGTGCCTTGGTTGAAGAATTAAATGCGGGAACTGTCTTAAAGGGAAGCTTTGATGTGGGAGCAAACAACTTTGAGAAAAAAATTGTAGATCTCAGAGTTAAAAAAGCCAACAAACTTATGGGCATTGAAGTAGCTCCTGAAAAAATGGTGGAAATTTTAAACGGTTTGGAAGTATTTTCCACACTTAAAGGAGACATTATTACAGCCGAAATTCCAGATTTCAGATCAGACCTTAACATTGAAGAGGACTTAATTGAAGAAATTTCAAGAATTTACGGATTTAAAAACATTCCTCCGAAGCCCTTGGAAGGAAAACTTACCCGAGGCGGCAAGCCTAAGTCCAGAAACTTGGAAGAAAAAATCAAGAGAATGTTTCTTTCTATGGGATATAACGAATTTATGTCCTTTTCATTTATCGGAAACAGCGATTTGGACAAGTTAAATCTTCCTGCAGACTCCGAACTTAGAAATACAGTTGAACTCATTAACCCCCTTGGGGAAGAATTTAAAATAATGAGAAGAGCTTTAATTCCAAGTATGCTTGAAATTTTGTCCCGAAACTTTGCAAGAAAGAACGAAGTTTGTGCAGGATTTGAATTCGGAAATATTTTTATGAAAGAATCGGGAGATCTACCTGTAGAAAAGAAGAGGATTGTCTTAGGTTCCTATGGCTTAGATGACTTTTACGGCTTAAAGGAAGTAGTTGAACTTGGACTTAGAGAAATCGGCGTCACAGGTCTTACTTACGAGAGAAGCGAAAAGTCATACCTGCACCCGGGCAGGAGTGCGAAAATATTTTACGGCGACAAATACTTAGGTGATTTGGGAGAAGTTCATCCAAATGTACTTAAAAATTACGGCATAAAAAAGAGAGCCTATGTTGCCGACATCGACTTTGACCTCTTAAAGGACACTGACTTTATTAACTACACATTTACGGAACTTCCGAAGCACCCGGCAATGAAGAGAGACTTTGCCGTAGTACTTAATCAAGAAATACCTGTATATGAAATTGAAAAAATTGCCCGCGAAAACGGCGGTTCAATTGTAGAAAGCTTTAATGTATTTGACATATATCAAGGAGAACACGTAGAGGCAGGCAAGAAGAGCGTGGCTTTCTCCGTAGTATTCAGACACAAGGACAGAACTTTGGTAGAAGAAGAAGTTACAACTATTACTGACAAGATTTTGAAAGACATTGAAGAAAAATTGGGTGGAGTTTTAAGATCTTAGGAGGATGCCATGGTAAAACCGGTAAGAGTCAAAATTGACGATATGGAATTTAATGTTGTGGGAAATGACGACGTTAAATATGTTCAAAATATTGCCAAAACTTTAGACGAGAAAATAAAAAAATATAAGAAGACAAACTACAGACTTAACCAATCACAGGCCATAGTTCTTGCCGCTATAAATATTTTAGACGAATCTGAAAAAAACAAGATGATTTTGCAAGAGCTTAAAGAGGGAAATCCCGAGCAAAAGAAATCCGTAGACAGTATTAAGGAGATTAACGACCTTAAATCACAGCTCACTTCTTCTGAAGAGAGAGAGAAGTCATACAAATCGGAAATTGCGAAGCTTAAATATGAAGTTGAAACTCACACCAAGGAATACATGGATAAGTTGGACGAGATAACAGACATTAGAAACAAAAAGAACAAGGCCGAAGAGCGTGAGGAAGAACTTAAAAAAGCAAATGCCGCTCAAAGCGAGCGCATTTTGGAACTGCAAAAGGAAATTGTGGACTTAAGTCGTGAAATTGAAAATTTGACCGGAAAAGACAAGCTATGAAAAAATACGAATTACTTTCCCCTGCAGGAGACATGGACTCTTTAATCGCTGCCGTTAAGGCAGGTGCAGATGCCGTGTATCTTGGAGGAGAGGAATTTAGTGCGAGGAAAAAGGCGAAGAATTTTTCTAAAGAAGAATTAAAGACCGCCATATTATATTGCCATATGAGAATGGTGAAGGTTTATGTTGCCATAAATACTATACTCACTGATGAGGAAGTCTTTATGGCTTTTTCCTATGTAAAATTTTTGCGTGAAATCGGCGTGGACGGATTAATAGTTCAGGACATTGGCCTTGCAAAAGTTTTGCGGGACAATTTCACGGGCCTTGAACTTCACGCCTCAACTCAAATGAGTATTAATTCCTATTCCGGAGCAAAAATGTTAAAGGAAATGGGATTTCATCGTGTGGTAGTGGCAAGGGAGTGTCCGCTGTCCGAAATAGAAAAAATAAAGAGCCTTGGCATTGAAGTGGAAGGCTTTATTCACGGCGCACTTTGCATCTCCTATTCGGGACAATGTCTTATGAGCTCCATGATCGGCGGCAGAAGCGGCAACAGGGGAGAGTGCGCTCAACCTTGTCGCAAGAGATATGAAATACTTGATGAAAATAAAAACAAAATAAGTGCCAAGGGCGAGTATGTACTTTCGGCTCGAGACTTGGCAAGCTTTAACACAATAAAAGAAATGATTGATGCCGGTGTTTATTCTCTTAAAATTGAAGGACGTATGAAGAGACCTGAGTATGTGTACCAAGTGACAAAGACCTACAGAGAAATTTTGGAAGGACACTTTAACAAGGAAGATGTAGAAAAAACTCGCGCTCTCTTCAACAGAAAATTTACTAGGGGCATCGGGCACAATGAAAGAGGAGAGGACTTTATAAGCTACGACAGGCCTTCCAACAGAGGAGTTGTAGTGGGAGAAGTCTTAAAAAAATCAAAGGACGGCTATATTTTAAAGTTCTCTGAGGATATTGTTAAAGGCGATGAGCTGGAATTTTCTTTAAAAAACACCGAAACTTTTAAAATTTTATCTCCAATTGAGTGTCAAAAGGATAAGACTGTAGAGTTTCCCACCACGAGAGATTTAAAACCCAAGTCGGAAATTAGAAGGCTAAACTCCGTGGAGCTGATAAAGAGTATAAACGAAGAAATTAATTCAAAAAATTTAA
>CABTXP010000059.1 GCA_902488815.1 uncultured Eubacteriales bacterium
AAATATTAAAAACTTTAAGAGACAGCTGAAGTCTATCGGATTTTCCTTTGACTGGTCTCGCGAAATAAACACGACAGATCCCGAGTACTACAAGTGGACTCAATGGATTTTCTTACAACTTTTTAAACGCGGTCTTGCTTATAAGAATGAAATGCCCATTAACTGGTGCCCATCTTGTAAGACAGGTCTTGCAAATGAAGAAGTTATCGACGGCAAGTGTGAAAGATGTCATTCAGAAGTTGAACGTCGCGTTAAGAGTCAATGGATGCTTAAAATAACGGAGTATGCCGACAGACTTATTGACGATTTGGACGACCTTGAATTTATAGACAGAGTTAAAACGCAACAAAAGAACTGGATAGGCAGAAGTGAAGGAGCGGAAGTTAAATTTTTCCTAAAGGACGAAGAAGACTTTTTGGAAGTATTTACTACAAGACCTGATACTTTGTTTGGCGTTACTTACATGGTAATGAGCCCGGAACATCCCTATATAGAAAAATATAAATCCAAAATTCAAAACATGGACGAAGTGAGAAAGTATCAAGAAACATCTTCTCACAAAAGTGATTTTGAAAGAACTGAGCTTGCAAAAGACAAGACAGGAGTAGCTTTAAAAGGGTTAAGTGCAGTCAATCCTTTAAATGGAAAAGAAATCCCCATTTGGATCAGTGACTACGTGCTTATGAGTTACGGTACGGGAGCTATAATGGCTGTACCTGCTCACGACCAAAGAGACTATGACTTTGCAAGGAAATTTAACTTGCCAATTATCCCCGTTATTGAAGGAGATATCAGCGAAAAGGCCTTTACCGATACGGAAACGGGAGTGATGATTAACTCCGAATTTTTAAACGGCCTTGAAGTAAAGGATGCCAAGGCAAAAATTTTAGAATATTTGGAAAAGAATAACATCGGTCACAAAAAGATTAACTTTAAATTGAGAGACTGGGTCTTCTCGAGACAAAGATATTGGGGCGAACCTATACCTCTTATTTATTGTGAAGACTGCGGTTGGGTGCCTGTACCTGAAGAGGAACTTCCACTTACACTTCCCGATGTTGAAAATTATGAACCTACAGACACAGGAGAAAGTCCTCTTGCAAATATAAAAGAGTTTGTAAACACCACTTGTCCCAAGTGCGGCAAGCCGGCAAAACGTGAGACCGACACAATGCCTCAATGGGCAGGAAGTTCATGGTACTTTTTAAGATATACTGATCCAAAGAACAAGGAAGCTTTGGCTTCAAAAGAAAATTTGGAATACTATATGCCCGTTGACTGGTACAACGGAGGCATGGAACACACCACACTTCACTTGTTGTACTCCAGATTTTGGCACAAGTTCTTGTACGACATAGGCGTAGTAAATACAAAAGAACCTTATAAGAAGAGAACTTCTCACGGCATGATCCTTGGGGAAGACGGACAAAAAATGTCCAAGAGCAGAGGCAATGTGGTAAACCCGGATGAAATTGTTTCGGAATACGGAGCTGATACACTTCGCGTGTTCGAAATGTTTGTCGGCGACTTTGAAAAGGTTGCGCCTTGGAACACGGACGGCGTAAGAGGAGCAAGAAGATTCTTGGAAAGAGTTTGGGCGCTTAGAGATATAGTAAATAAAGACAAGGTCGGATATTCAAAAGAATTAGAGACGAAGATGCACCAAACTGTAAAAAAAGTTACATTTGACTTGGACAATTTGAAAGCAAATACTGCAATCGCAGCCCTTATGTCTTTGTTAAACGACTTTAATCAAAAGGGCGAAATAACTCTTACAGAGTTTAGCGACTATATGATTTTGTTAAATCCAATTGCGCCTCACATTAGTGAAGAGCTTTACTATGAGTTTAACGGCAAGTATTTACACGAAACTGATTGGCCCACATACGACGAAGAAAAATGCGTCGAGTCTACAATTGAACTTCCCGTTCAATTTAACGGCAAAGTTAAATACACTGTGAATATTTCAAAGGACGCAAGTAAAGAAGAAGTTGAAAAAGTTGTGAAAGGCGATGAAAATTTCAAAAACTATTTACAAGACAAACAAATAGTAAAAGAAATTTTTGTGCCGGGCAGAATTTACAACATAGTTATTAAATAGAAGTCCCCTTATGGGGACTTTTCTTATAGGATGTGAAATATGAAGTACGAAAGCACAAGGGGAGGGTCCGTTGTAGATTCCACTTATGAATGTATATTAAAAGGACTTGCAGATGACGGCGGATTGTACATGCCTGAGCATATTAATGCCATGGACATGGATTATGATCGGTTAACGGCCTTGTCATACAAAGAACTTTTTGTGGAAGTAGTTTCAAAAATTTTTGACGACATTAATTTGGACACTCTTAAAGAAATAACGGAGAAAGCCTATGACGATAAATTTAAGTTAAAAGAGAAGGTGAGCTTTAAATTTATCGAGGACAAATGCTTTTTGGAACTGTATCACGGCAAGACCCAAGCCTTTAAAGACTTCGCCTTGTCATTTTTGCCACAGATTACAAATGTGGCAAAGGAAAAATTAAACATCAATACGGAGACGGCGATATTGGTTGCCACATCAGGAGACACAGGCAAGGCGGCCATGGAAGGCTTTTCAAATGTGGAAGGCACAAAAGTCGTGGTCCTCTATCCCAAGGACGGCGTGTCTGAAATACAAAGGTATCAAATGATTACCGCCGAAGGTAAAAATTTGCGTGCCATAGGCATCAAGGGCAACTTTGACAATGCCCAAAGCGCTTTAAAGGAAATATTTGAAGACAAAGAGCTGAAGGAATATTTTAAATCGAAAAATATTTCTCTTTCTTCCGCAAACTCCATCAACATTGGAAGGCTCGTGCCTCAAGTGCCATATTACTTCTACGGTTATTTGGAGATGTTAAGAAAAGGAATAATCAAACCCGGAGAAAAAATTAATATTGTCGTGCCCACGGGTAACTTCGGCAACATTTTGGCTGCATATATTGCAAGGGAGATGGGTCTGCCTGTGATCAAGTTTATCCCGGCATCAAATGAAAATAATGTCATAACGGACTTTATAAACACGGGTCGTTATAATGCCGACAGGGAACTCTTGGTTACAAATTCACCGTCCATGGATATTTTAGTCTCAAGTAACTTGGAAAGGCTTCTATATCTCTTGTCGGGAAGAGATGCAAATAAGACGAAGGCATTGATGAAAGATTTAAAAGATAAAAAAGAATATACTGTGGATGAAAAAATTAGAGCAGGGCTTAAGGACTTTGCATCCTATTCATTGAATGACGAAGAGACGATCCAAATAATTTCAAAATATTACAAAGACTACGGCTATTTAATGGACACTCACACGGCGGTGGGAGCGGGAGCTTTGGCAAAGTATAGGGAAGAGACGAAGGACGATACCAAGGCTTTAATCGCATCAACGGCAAGCCCCTATAAGTTTCCAAAGGCTGTGGCAAAGGCATTGTCAATAGATACAAGGGGACTAAATGACTTTGAAATATTAAATGAAATTGAAAAAGTAACAGGCGTTCCCATTCCATCCGAACTGAAAAATTTAGACAGTAGGGCCATAACTCAAAACTATGTTTCAGGTGTAGATGAAATAAGAAAAAAGATAATAGGTGTACTATGATAAAAATTCGCGTGCCGGCAACAACTGCCAACTTAGGCGTTGGATTTGACTGGGCAGGACTTGCCCTGAGTTTATACAACGACTTTACTTTTAAAGAAGGGAAGTCCAATGTAGAGCCTGACAATTTAATTCTAAAATCTTTCAATAAACTATATGAATATATCGGCAAGGATGCACCGGAAGTTGCCATTGAAGTTATAGTATCTGTACCGCAAGCACGAGGCTTGGGATCAAGCGCCACATGTATAGCGGGAGGTTTAATTGGTGCGAGAGAAATGTCGGGGGTAAAAATTTCCGACTATGAAATTTTAAAACTTGCAACGGAAATTGAAGGACATCCTGACAATGTTGCTCCTGCAATATTCGGCGGACTCATTGTGTCTATAAAAGACAAGGAAATTATATACAGAAAATTTAAACCCTCAGAGGACTTAAAGTTCTATGTACTGATTCCCGACTTTGAACTGTCGACGAAAAAGGCGAGGGAAGTCTTGCCCGAGACCGTCACTCTTGAGCAAGGTGTATCAAACGCGGCAAGGTCGGCGCTTTTACCTTACGCCTATGAGCGTGGAGACATGGAAGTCATAAAAACATTTATGAAAGACGAGTTTCACGAAAAATATCGCGAGCCTTTGATACCCAATTTTAAAACGGTAAGAGAATTTGCAATCAAAAATAATTTTGCCGCATTTATATCCGGAGCGGGGCCGAGTATTTTGTGTTTAAGCAAGGAAAAAATAAAAAATGATTTGGAACAACTTGTAAAAGATTTTAAAATAAAATTTAATGTCATGGAGTTAAATGTATCGGAAGGATATAGAGTAATAAAATAATTAAGGCGACTGAGGTCGTCTTTTTTTTGTTACAAAAAAGTAAAGAATGTTAAAATTTATATTTTTTATAAGTAATGACTGTTGAAATTCCTATAATGTGATACAATTTAATTGCAGAAATGCGAATATAGAAGAAAGGAGAAATTATATGTTTAAAAGACAAAATGTATTGGTAATGTTAAGCTTACTTTTAGTAGTGGCAGTATTGGGAACAACATTTGTTTCCGCAGCTGAAACTACGAGCCACTGGTCACAAGAATACATCACTTGGGCTTACGGCAAGGGACTGACATACTCAGAGTCAAATGCAGGCTATAGACCTGAAGACTCAGTGACAAATGCGGAATTTTACAAAATGGTAAATCGTCTTGCAGGATACACGGAAAAAGCTCCAATATCATACAGAGATGTATATTATAACAACTGGTATTATGATGATGTAGCAATAGCTGTGAAAGCAGGATACTTAAGAGACTCTAAGGAGGCTTTGAATCCTAACGCATTCATCACAAGAGACGAAGCGGCAAGAATTATTGCCTATGTTTACGGTTTAAGCCCGCAATTTTCATCAGTTAATATGTTTAGCGACGCAGGACTTATTTCAAACAAAGGTGAAGTAGGAGCATTGGTAGCAAAAGCTGTTATCAACGGATATCCTGACGGCACATTCAAACCTCAAAACTCAATTAAGAGGGGCGAAGTTGCAAAAATTTTGTACTACTCATATTCTATTTTAGGAAACTCTAAAACTTATTCAGAAAAACCTGTATATCCATACTACAAATCATGCAAGTACTATGGAGCAACAGCAGCTGAATATGAAGCACTTAGAGTTGCAATAGTAAAGGGCAAAGCAAAACTTGCTGAAGGACCGAACATCGGAACAGCTGCTCAAATAGCTGAACTAAGATCTGCAGTTGAAAACGGCGAATCAATTTACAATAATGCCAAGTACTATGACGGATATTACTATCCATACGGCTATGGCTATAACTATGGCTATGAATATGGAAGATTTGCATCAAGAGAAGGCATTAGAGACGCTTTGGTAGCATCAGGATTCTCAAATGAATTGGCAAATGCAATTGCTTATAACAGCGAATTTGTAAGCTATGACGGAAGCGGCTACTATTTGAACGCAAACTTCTACAGCTCATACGGATACAACGGATATCCATACTATGAAAGAGCTTACTACGGATCATTTGATGCATTCTACAATGATTACAAGGCATACTTCGGCTATGACAGAGACCTTGCATACAAGGCTTGGACTAACGGCTACTATGGTTACGGATGCTACGAAGGATATTGGTACGGCTACGGCTCAGATGCAGTTAGATCTGCAACAAAGAGAATTTACGACGCAATAGACGCACTTACTCCTGTAACTCCACCTGTAACACCGGTTGAAAAAGTAAAAGTTACTTTCAATGCAAATGGCGGAACAGGATCAATGGCTGAACAAGATGTAGAAAAAGGTAAAGAATTTACACTACCTGCTTGCGCATTTACAGCACCTGCAAATCAAGAATTTAAAGCTTGGTTAGTTGGATCAGCAGAAAAACAACCTAACGACAAAATTACTGTAAATGAAGCTATAACAGTAAAAGCTGTTTGGAAAGACAAAGCTGTTGTAGAAGAAAAAGTTACAGTAACATTAGTGGCTGACAATG
>CABTXP010000060.1 GCA_902488815.1 uncultured Eubacteriales bacterium
GGTTCAGCTCTTGCAGGCGTTGCTTCCATTTTATATTTAGGTGCCTATTCTCAAGCTCAACCTATGATGGGATCGTTATTAGGTATTAAAGCCTTTACAGCTGCAGTAATAGGAGGAATCGGACTTATACCGGGTGCTGTCTTAGGTGGAATATTAATCGGCATTGTTGAGGCGTTAACTATTGCTTATCTCTCAAGTAAACTTGCAAATGCTATTGTTTTTGGAATTTTAATTATTGTTTTACTTGTAAAGCCTACAGGTTTACTTGGAAAGAATGAAAAGGAAAAGGTGTAATATGAAAAAGCAAAAAATGGGATTGTATTTACTAACATTAATTCTTTTAATTGCACTTTATGGAGTAATTTTAATATTGACTCAATTACATGTCATAAACAGATATTCTTTAACAGTATTAAGACTTGTATGTATAAATATAATTCTTGCTACCAGTTTAAATATTACTGTCGGTAACTTGGGGCAAATAACTTTAGGCCACGCAGGATTTATGTCAATCGGTGCATACAGTGCCGCACTTTTTGTTAAGTCGGGAGTTGTACCTGGAATGCCGGGATATATATTAAGTCTATTTATAGGCGGAATTTTTGCGTGTATATTAGGTATCTTAATCGGTATACCTGCCTTGAGACTTAAAGGCGATTATCTTGCAATTGTAACATTGGCTTTTGGCGAAATTATCAGAGTATTAATTGAGTACTTTAACTTTACCGGAGGCGCCCAAGGGCTTAGCGGCATACCGCAAATGAAAAGTTTTGAAGTTATTTATGTTATTACAATTATTTGCGTTGCTTGCATGTACAGTGTAATGACATCAAGACACGGGAGAGCTGTTTTAGCAATTCGAGAAGATGAAATTGCCGCTGAAGCATCAGGCATTAACACAACTTATTACAAGACTTATGCATTTGCTTTATCTGCTTTCTTTGCAGGCATTGCAGGTGCCATGTATGCTCAAAACATAGGTGTAATAGATGCCAAGGTATTTGACTACAATAAGAGCTTTGATATTTTGGTAATGGTTGTTCTTGGAGGAATGGGATCTTTTACAGGAGCTGTAATTTCTTCAACCGTTCTTACAATTATTCCCGAATATTTGAGAAGTTTTGCCGGATACAGAATGATTTGTTATTCAATTATTTTAATAGTAATGATGATTTTCAGACCTGAGGGATTATTGGGCAGAAAAGAATTTATGCTTTCAAAAGTGGTGCAAACTCTAAACCCTGTTAATACGAAATTTAATAAAAAGAAAAAACAAGGCGGTGATGAGATTGGCTAAACCTGTATTGGAATGTAAAAATGTAGGAATAAATTTTGGCGGCCTTAAAGCCGTATCTGATTTTAATTTGACAATTAATAAAGGCGAACTCTATGGTTTAATCGGCCCGAACGGTGCAGGAAAGACCACAGTATTTAATTTGATCACCGGCGTTTATACACCTACGGAAGGCGAAATTAAATTAAATGACGAAGTTATTAACGGACTTAGTACTTATAAAATTGTTCATAAGGGAATAGCAAGAACCTTTCAAAACATCAGACTGTTCGGTTACTTGACAGTACTTGACAATGTAAAGATTGCGGCTAACGATCAAATGTCATACGGTATTGCAACGGGAATGTTCAGACTTCCAAAGTTTTGGAAAGAAGAAGTTGAAGTAAGTAAAAAGGCGATGGAAATTTTAGAAATATTTGACCTGGATCGCTATTCAACGCTTCCTGCACACTCTCTGCCTTATGGCCAACAAAGAAAGCTTGAAATAGCGAGAGCAATGGCAACTAATCCAAAACTTCTTCTTTTAGACGAACCTGCAGCAGGCATGAATCCAAAAGAGACTGAGGAGTTAATGGAAACCATAAAACTTATAAGAGATAAATTTGACATTACAATTTTGCTTATTGAACATGACATGAAATTAGTCTTAGGCATATGCGAAAAATTAATTGTTTTAAACTACGGAACACCATTGGCACAAGGTTTGCCTCGTGATGTAATTAATAATCCTGAAGTTGTAGAAGCGTACTTAGGATCTTCCGGAGGTGAAACGGATGCTTAAAGTTAGAGAACTTGAAGTATTTTACGGCAACATTAATGCGATTAAAAAAATTGACTTGGACGTTGCTGACGGTGAAACAGTTTGTTTAATAGGTGCCAATGGTGCAGGTAAGACGACAACACTACAAAGTATTTCAGGACTTATTCCTAAAAAAGGTTTTATAGAATTTTTAGGCGAAGATATTACAAAACTAAAGCCTCACTTGATAACGAAAAAGGGAATTGCACAAGTACCTGAAGGTAGAAGAGTATTTTCACATCTTTCCGTAATGGACAACTTGGAATTAGGTGCCTATATATATAAGGAACCGGACAAAGAACTTTTAGACAGAATCTTTGAAAAATTCCCCATTCTTTTTGAGAGAAAAAATCAAGAGGCGGGAACATTATCAGGGGGAGAGCAACAAATGCTCGCCATGGGCAGAGCCTTAATGTCAAAGCCGAAGCTACTACTCCTTGACGAACCTTCAATGGGCTTGTCTCCGATTTTTGTAGATAAAATATTTGAAGTAATTGAAACATTAAAAAAGGAAGCCATTACAATTTTATTGGTAGAGCAAAATGCAAACTTGGCTCTTTCAGTTTCGGACAAGGCATATGTCCTTGAAACCGGAAAAATTGTAAAGTGTACTTCAGCAGAAGAATTAAAAAAAGACCCGGCGTTAAAGGCTGCGTACTTGGGAGAATAGAGGAGAGATCCTCTATTTTTTTATTTAGATTAGAAATTCAAAGCATAAAAAAAGACGGTTGAACCGTCTTTTAGTTATCATTACATATTCTTTGAGTAGAACTCAACGATCAATTGGTCTTCAATTTCAATCGGAATATCTTCTCTTTGAGGAATAGAAACTAAAGTTGCCTTAAAGTCTTCATCCTTTGAGATGTACGGGTAGGAAGTAACAAAGTTTGTTTGATAATTTTCTTTAAACATTTCAACTTTTCTACCTCTGCTTGATAGAGAAATAACATCTCCTTCATTACATCTGTATGAAGGTATATCCACTTTCTTGCCATTCACAAGAATATGTCCGTGTACTACCATTTGTCTCGATTGTCTAATTGATGAGGCAAATCCCATTCTGTAAACAAGATTGTCTAATCTTCTTTCTAAGAACTGTACAAGTAGAGGACCTGTTTGTCCTTTAGACTTCTTAGCTTCCTTAAAAAGGTTTACGAATTGTTTTTCCAAAACTCCGTAGTAAGCTCTTAATCTTTGTTTTTCTAATAATTGTTTACCGTATTCAGTTAACTTCTTGTCGCTTCTTGCAGTTCCTTTCTTGGCACGTTTCATAGCCTTTGGGTGACCGCAAACATTTAGGCCCAGTCTTCTTGATTGTTTAAATCTGGGTTCCATCATTCTTGCCATATTTTTCAACTCCTAATTACATTTGCCGCGATAATTTTAGAGCCTTGTATATTATACAGTGATATAGCCTGTTTGTAAAGATTTTTTTAATTATTTACGTAATTAATGATATAATAGACCATTGTAAAGGAGAGTAGTATGCTTTTTAAAAATATTTCATATTTAGATTTAGATTCACAACAAATTGTAGAGAATGTAGATGTATTAGTCAAAGGAAAATACATAGAAAAAATTGGCAAAGACATTGACGCCTCCAAGGAAGAAATTATTTCCGGCGAAAATAAATTAATTGTCCCGGGATTTGCCAACGCACACTCCCATGCAGGGATGAGTGTCTTTAGAAACTTTGCAGATGATATGGAACTTAAGCCTTGGCTTGAAGAAAAGATTTGGCCTGCGGAAGCAAAGCTTACAGGAGAGATAGTCTATTGGGGATCACTCCTTTCAATGGCTGAAATGATTAAATCAGGTGTAACATCTTTCTGTGACATGTACTTCTTCATGAATGATGTGGCAAAGGCTGTAGAGGAAACGGGAATGAAAGCCTTTTTGACAAGGGGAATGATGGACACTGATCCGCAAGACAGGATACCTGAAATGGTCTCTTTATTTGAAGAATACAACGGCTATGACGACAGGATGTATGTCGGCCCCGGGCCACATGCAATTTATACATGTAGCAAGGAATATCTTTTAAAGATGCACGACTTGGCTTTAAAAATGAACGGCAGAATTAATATTCACGTATCTGAAACTGAAACGGAAATCAATGATTCTATTAAAAACAACGGCACGACTCCTCTTAAATATTTAAAAGAAATCGGATTTTTGGAAGATTTAAAAGTTATTGCTCCTCACTGCACTCATGTGACTGATGAGGAAATAGAAATCATGAAAGAATATGAGATATTTCCTATATATAATCCCACTTCAAACTTAAAGCTTGCAAGCGGATTTACTCCTGTTAAAAAATTACTTAAAGCAGGTATCATAACAGGTATTGGTACTGACGGAGATTCAAGTAACAACAACCAAAACTTTATGGAAGAAATTCATATTTCGGCGATTATAAACAAAGCTATTGAAAAAGATCCGAAGTGTGTAAACGCCGTTGATGTTTTGAAAATGGCTACGGAGTACGGCCAAAAGGCATTGGGATTTGAAGACAGCGGAAAGATAAAAGAAGGATATAGAGCCGACTTTTCTATTTTTGACTTAACGTCCTTAAACTTTACGCCAAAGCACAATTTAATCTCCGCTCTATGTTACAGTGCAAGTGCCGGAGATATAACTGATACAATAGTTGATGGAAAATTTTTAATGAGAGACAGAGAACTTGTTACTTTAGACGAAGAAAAAATAAAGTTTAATGTAAACAAGCTTTCTAAAATATTCTAAGGAGACAGTATGGATAAGAAAATAGTTTACTCAGGAATACAACCTTCCGGATCACTTACTTTAGGTAATTACATTGGAGCTCTTTCAAACTTCGGGCAATTACAGGATGAATACAACTGTTTATATTGTATAGTTGACAACCATGCAATTACAGCTTATCAAGAGCCGAAAAATTTAAGAAAAAACACTTTAGACGTACTTGCCCTATACTTGGCGGCAGGATTGGATCCTGAAAAGTCTATAATTTACATTCAATCCCATGTGCCTGAACATGTGGAATTAATGTGGTGCTTAAATACAATTACATCTCTTGGACAGTTACAACGCATGACGCAGTTTAAGGATAAGGCACAAAGAACTAAGGAAGTTGAGGCGGGTCTTTTAAATTACCCGATACTTATGGCTGCGGATATCTTGTTATATAACGCGTCCTATGTGCCTGTTGGGGAAGACCAAAGACAGCACATTGAGTTTACAAGAGACTTGGCACAACGATTTAACTCCAGATATTCAGAAACCTTCGTTATACCTGAGATTACGGCGCCTAAAGTAGGAGCAAGGATTATGTCATTACAGGATCCTGAAAAGAAAATGTCAAAATCCGATCCTGACCCGAACTCCTATGTTTTAATTTTAGATTCGGAAAAAGATACGGAAAAGAAAATTAAACGCGCAGTTACAGATTCGTTGGGAATAATAAAATATTCTGACGAACAAAAGGGATTAAAAAATCTTATTGACATATATAGCGTCTTTACCAAGAAGACTCCTGATGAAATAGTAAAACAATTTGAAGGTAAAGGCTATGGCGAATTTAAAGGAGCCGTTGCCGAAGTTGTAAATGACGGCATGAGACCAATAAGAGAGAGATTTAACGAAATCAGAAATGACAAGGCATATTTGGAAAGTGTATATAGAGTGGGAGCGGACAAGGCAAGAAGTATTGCTTACAAGACCATGTCAAAAGTACACAGAAAAATGGGATTTATACCGAGGTGAATATGAAAAAATTATTAAATAGAAATGAAGTACCTGTAGAACAAACATGGGACTTAACAAGAATTTTTAAAACTGAAAAAGAATATGAAGAAGCTTTAAATCAATTAAAAGCTTTAGCAGATGAGATTGGCACATATAAAGGTCGCATTAACAGCGCCGATAAAATTATAGAATTATTAGGAAAAGTTGAAGATTATTTAATTACCGATGATTTATGCGCCCATTACGCATCTTTAGACAACTCTACAGACTATACAGATGAATTTAAGAAAAAC
>CABTXP010000061.1 GCA_902488815.1 uncultured Eubacteriales bacterium
TCATTATACCATTTATACAAAATCCATACCTAAATACAATCTACCTCAAACCATAACCCCATGGAAAAATTACTTCAAACCCTAAATAGGAATAAATTCATAGAATACCACACTAATATCATTAAAGCATTGTACAAAATAAATACAAATTTTACTGGGGGGGGGTATTAAACCCTGACAAAAGCTTGTGAATCCAAGAAAACTTAGGATTTTAAAGTGGAAAAAAATCAATTGTTTTGATATAATATATCCGTATAAACAAAATAACTGGAAGGATAAACTTACATCAATTTATAAATGACTACTATGCATTGCAAATACTTGAGATGAACATAAAAAAGGTTTACAAATCCAGAATTAAGGAGATGGTTTTTAAATTAGGAAGAGAAAGAGAATTAAGAAGATGTAACTCATAATTTGTTATCTATTTATAGAAAGGAGAAAAAATATGGACAACAAACAAATAAGAAAAAGATATTTGTCCTTGTTCCTAGCCCTAATAATGATATTAGGAACATTGCCTACAAATATCTTTGCAGAAGTTGAAAAGGCGGATTGGACCATAGATGAGCAAAAAGAAGCCGGAATGAGCTTCTGGAAACTATCTGATATTAACGAAGTAGTTGTCGTAGCCAATGCTGAAGGCTTTAAGACACCTTCTGTCAATTACATTGGAACTTATATCAATGCAGAAGGAAGAACAGTTATCAGAGTTTCGTATAGAATGTTTCAAAATTTAGCCTCCGGGGTTTGGCAAAAAGCCCTGTTTAAATTCGATAAAGACTTATATGACCTGATCGATTTCGGCAACCCGGGAACAGGGATGTATAAGGGAGCGATTGACGGCGGTTGGCACGATTCTAAAACCTACAAAGATATCGTAGCTTTTACCAATGTTGTAAGTTCCCTTTCAGGGGCAGTAAATGTTAAAGAACAGAACTTAAATAACAACGGTAATAAGGTTGGGGCCAGTTCGCGACTGGAAATTCCGATCGACCTTGTTTTGAGAGATGGCAAAACAGTTGCCGACATTACAGGTCAACCTCATATTCAAATGAGGATAACAAACAAGGACTATTCCAAAGTCTTCTGTGTAGCAGGAACCGGAAAAGCCGATAACGATAATTCTGATGTGGATCAAAATACAATTGTAACACCTTATAACTCCTACACTTTTATGACCTATATACCGTCTGCAAATAATAATGCAGATGTAGGTACAGTGTCTGACTATAACTTGGACTACCAATTCTACTCTGCCAACTCCTATGCCAAATACAATGAGGCGGGAGGGTATCTCGATGTATTCCATAAACAATCGAAGATGAATTCCGGTGACAACATAGGTGGCGAAAGCTTCGCTTTCAGACAAGTCTTTAATGAAAAATTTGCAGGCGTTTTAAAACCACAAGATGGCTCAGGCACAGTAGCGGAAGTATTTACTGCAAACCAACAAGGAAAAATGTGGGGCACAACCAAACCCATCAAAATCACTATGAGTGACTTAAATACATCTGATAATAGTGATTTAAACCCCGGTTTTAAAGGAATACAGGTCGCTTCAAGTTATAAAAATGGCACTATTACGAATACAGGAAAATTTGCTGGACTTAACACTGTAATTACTACAGATAAGCCAGAAGATTCTTTCTTAAACAGTGCAACGACAGAGTTTAACTCTGGACTACCGACAATTACCAGGTACTATATCGACAAAGACAAGTTGGCAGCACAAGGATTAACGACAGACGATCTGGCGGCATTCGACTTTTATTCCACTTTTATTTTAGACAGTACCAAGAAATTAATCGAGTACACGGCTACCAATAACACAGGTGAAGACATCGTGCTTCCGGCAAATAGCAAAATTGGATTAACTTATTCTAACGGTCCAACGGGCACACCGAATTTGGGATTAATGGGTTACTCCCTTACTTTTGGAGAAGGACCTTATAAAATAGAACTTAGATCCAACTTTGATCACACAGGTAAAACACTCAAGGGTAATGTGGGTTTACAGTATGAGTACAATTTAATTCCGGGCATGACCATTAAGGCAGGAGAAAAAATTACCTTTAGGACGATGAAGTACAATACTAAGACGCCTCCTAATAAGGTTACTTTAACCTTGCCTAGCACTGTAGGGAACAAGACAATTGAATTGTTACCGGGTGAAAATGGCCCAGAGTTGACAACACCTAGAAGGTTGAACTACATTACAACCTATGCAGGTGGCTCCGCAACTCAATCCGGTGTAAATCCGGATATCGATGAATTGTTCACCGATTCTCAAAATATTACAGGTAGAACGAGATACGTTGGTGCTAAAATCAAACTCTTCTACCCGGATAACACAGACTATGAATTCACCATTGCGGATCAAAAAACCAGAACCAAAATGAATGTCAATGGTGCAGAAGAAAATGGCTACACATTTACGACAGAGGGCAAGACCGGATTTGCAATGCCAACAGACCTTGTAAAAGATTCCGTTATCGGTATTACAAATACTGACGTTAAAAAGGCATCCACACCAAGCGAAAAAGCTTTTGAAAAAGTACAAGCCAAAGTTACCTTTGACCTAAACGGTGGTAAATTAGCTACGACTGTAAAATCATTTGAAGGATTTGACACAACTAAGCTAACGGGAACAGAATTTGCTTATAAACTACAAAGAGCAAGTGACACAGCTCCGGTAGTAAGAATTGCACCAATGAATGAAAAAGCAGCAGGCGCTGCTGACTACACGCCAAATGGATTTAAGGTAGATAACTACATTGACCACAACGGCGATGCATTAAAAGACGACGCACTTGAACTTAGAAAAATCGTAAGCGACAAGCCTACAAAAGATGGAGTAGTATTCTACGGCTGGACAACAAAGAAAGTTACAAGCGTTGAAGAATTCAATAAATTGGAAGAATTAAAGACAGAAGACCAAGCAAAAGATACAGTAAAAACATATAAGTTTACAGAAAATTCTCCAATCCTATCTGAAATGACCGTATATGCTTTCTATGGACCAGTAAAATCACAAGTAACGAATCCAGTTCAAACTTATGATGAAGCTAAGGACAAGCAATATATCGAAATTACACCTGCAGAAGAAGGAAAACCACTTCCAACAGATGCAACATATAAGCTTGTTAAGAAAAATGAAGATGGAACTTATACAGAAGTTGAAGGTTTAACACAAACTACAAAAGAAGATGGTACACCAGTATTTGATATAACAAAAATACCAAGTGATAAATTCGATCCAGAAGCAGACTACTATATCCAAACAACAGAAAGTGGAAAGACACCATCTTACTCAGACACACCTATTAAGATTGACAAAGTAGGACCAACATTTACTAATGATGCTGAAGGAAATGCTGTAACATTAATCCAAGACCACTTTGGCTACCAAGTAAAAGTTTCTGCAAATGCAAAAGATGATGCAGGTATCTTAAGAGTCTATGCAGAAGAAGACAAGACTGCGGAAAACAGTTACTATGATAAAGATGCAAAAGAAAAGACTGCAAAATTAAATGAATCTATCCAAGATCAACTTGGAGTACAAAAGACATTTACAATTACAGCAGTAGATAAGTTTGGTAACAAAACTACAGCAACAGAAACTGTTGAGCCAAAAGCTGAACCACTAAGCTTAAAGGCAGAAAGACCACTTGTTGGAGATGACTTTATCTTTGTAACAACTTCAAAAGATGCAAATCTTGAAATCAAAGTGATAAAAAGAGATAAATCTGAGGTATCATTAAAGTCTCAGACTCAAACTGACGATACATCTGAAATAAAACTTCTTAATGCAGATGGCAGTGCATTTACTTTAGAAAGAGGACAAAAAGTAAAAATAACTGCAAGCAAAGACGGTCAAACAGCTACTCTAACAATTAGAGTTAGATAGTAGGAGATAAAGTAAAAAGGAGGTTTAGATTTGAATAACAAAGTAAATTCAAGATTACTTTCTTTTCTACTTGCAATGGTAATGATATTTGGAACTATAAGTCCAGCATTTGCAGCTGGACTTGAAGCTCCAATTGATTCCGTGCAAAATGTAGAAAGCGAATTAATCTCAGAAAATGGGAAACTTAGAGCTAGACTTGTTGCTCCCAAAAATGCACAAGTCCAAACAAGAAGTGCAGGCTTGTTCAGAGCCCCAGCAAAAGCATCAGCTTTTGACCAAACAATCGTAAAAGTAAATATTGAAAAACATGGAATTGGAACAAATAAATTTGATTTCGATGCTGTGTTTGGAGATAATCCAGATACAAAAGTAACTCTTATCAATTGGGATACAGATGAAACACAAGAAGCTACTTTTAATAAAGACACGCAAAGTGTTACCTTTGACAACCCTGTTTCCATGGAAGACATGACTAACGATGTCTATGGTATTGAGTTTGAAGGAACTAACGTAGCTGGAAAGATTACTTTTGATGAATCATCTCCAGACTATAGTGGGGGATCCAATATAACTACATTTACACTTGACCTTTATCAAGTTAGAAACACTGATGTAGTTGTCACAACAAAAACCGCAGATGGAACAGCAGTAGCAAATCCAACCACTACAGCGACTGGTGGGAAGATTAAGTTAACTGCAGGAACAGTAACTGAAACGATAGAAATTCCTACAGGAAATGACGCCACTGAAACCGTAACAAGAATTAATACAGGAAATAAAGATGAAATCAACAAGGGTGTAGCCTTTACAATTGAAGGCTTAAAAGACGGCGTATTAGTTGATAAGGATAATAACAAAGTCTATAAACCAGGAACACCTGTAATTGATGAAAATGGACTTAAACCAACAGAAATCACATTCACAGAAAAGCCAATCGTAACAGAAACAGAACCAAAGATTGACGATCCAGAAAATCCTGGAACACAAATCACAGACCCTGACTATGTAAAAGTAACATTCGCAGCAGGCGACCACGGAACTATAGCAGAAAACAAAACATATTATGTTTTCAAAGGCGTAGAAATGGCATCTGCACTAACTCCACCAACAGTTACAGCAAACGAAAGCTATGAATTTACTGGTTGGGATCCAGCTTTAGCAACAAAATATGATAAAGCTACACAACACGTTGCACAATATCAATATATAGGAGACGATGTAGTTCCACAAAAGCCAGGAGAAGACAAACCAGACGTACCAGACAACTTCGTAAAAGTAGACTTCTCAGCAGGAGAACACGGAACAATAGCAGAAACTGAAACAACTATATACTGGGTAAACCCAGAAAAAGAAGTAACAGTACCAGCTCCAGCAGTAACAGCAAACGCAGGTTACACACAAAAAGAAGGAGCAGACGCATGGGATCACGCATTAACAGCAACATTTGCAGAAGCAACAACAATCATAGCACAATACACAAAATCAGCAGCCGAACAAGTAAAAGAACTTGGCGGACTAGACCCAGTAACAATAAAAGTTTGGAAGGGCGATACTGTTGATTGGAAAAAGGGAGTTGCTCCAAAAACAGCGAATACTGATGATAGAAAATTAGTACAACAACTTTTAGATAATGCAGAAGTAACGGATTTATCAAGCAGAAGCTCAGCAAATTCTGGAAAATTTGAAGGAAAACTTCAAGTTAAGTTTGGTGACGGATCAACATTAGAAGTAGAAAAACAAATGTTAATCGTAA
>CABTXP010000062.1 GCA_902488815.1 uncultured Eubacteriales bacterium
AATGAAACAATCATCATTACGTCACTACGCGTAGATTTATTTTTATTTTTATCACTTGAGTCCACGCCCAAAACCAAAAAGTCTATTTTATCCGGTTCCTTTTGCAGAGATTTAAATAACGTTACAGGATCTTTGCCTGTAAGCGTCTTAGCAGTATATAATCCATAACCGACAACAACAACTGCAAACAGAAGTATTGTCAGGAAAAATCCTTTAAAAAATCCTTTCATCTTCGCTCCTTGTAGTAATTTCTTGCTTTAACCGTATCTATGGCTATGTATTCACCGTTTTTAATTAAGAATAAAAGAGTGTTGTCAAGAGCAAAAAGCATTGCCTCGTCTAAAGACTCTTTTGCCAGTTCTCGCGCTTTATCTACGCCTGAAAAATTTCTCATTGGTTCAATATAGTCTGCAAGAAAAATAATTTTTTCCAAGTCCGACATATTTGCCCTGCCCGTAGTGTGAAATGTAATGGCGTTAATAATGTCATCATCATCTATATTGTAGCGTTTTTTTGTCAAATAGGCACCGTAATATGAGTGAATAATTTGAGGAGCATGTATAAAATCATCTTTAAGTTCAAAGCCCACTCTTACAAATTTTTCTTTTAGCTTTTCCAAGTCTCTTATTTTGCCGCAATCATGAAAAAATCCTGCAGTATATGCCTTATATTCATCACAATTGTGAATTTTAGCAAGTTCCTTTGCACAATCGGCAACTCTTAGAGAATGAAGAAATCTCTTTTCTCCAATTCTCTCAATTATTTCATCTCTATATTCTTCAAACATATAAACCTTCGTCATTAATATATTTAATTACATTGTCAGGCACTAAGTATTTAATAGATTTGCCCATTTTTATTCTCTCTCTTAAATAAGTAGATGACAGATATAGCATAGGACCTTCTATTTGATCAATTTGAACACTGAAGTTTTCTCTTAAAAAATCAATTTCATCACGTAAAACAACAGTATCTTCAGTACCCGGCCTTAACATGTAGATGAATTTTGTCATTTCAGCTACTTCTTTGAAATTCTTCCAAGATCTGAACTGAAAAATTGTATCCGATCCTACAATATAGTACATTTCATCGTAAATGTTCTTAAGTTCATTTAAAGTATCTACAGTAAAAGTTTTGCCTTCTCTGTTTACTTCAATAGGCGACATTTCAAAGTGCCTATTGTCTGAAATGGCAAGTCTTACCATCTCGGCTCTCTTTATTCCGGGCACCTCAACATCTTTGTGAGGCGGGTCTCCCGTGGGAATAAAAAGTATTTTGTCAAAATTCTTTTCTTGTCTTATATGTTCGGCAATCATCAAATGACCCATGTGTATAGGGTTAAATGTGCCGCCTAATATTCCTATTTTCATGGCAATTCTATAACTTTATTGTCTTTTGACTCTCTATATAAAGTGAGTTTGTTGCCTATTTTTTGTACAAATTCACTTTCCGTCTTATCTAAAATTTCTTCTACTATTTCCTCAACTTCAACTGGAGAATTATTTAATACTCTTATTTTAACAAGTTCATGAGCTTCCAACAATTCGTTCAGTTGAGCTATGGCGCCTTCCGTAAGGCCGTACTTCCCTATTTGAAGAAGAGGTTCCCTGGAATGAGCCAAAGATTTCAAATATTTTCTTTGTTTACTGTTTATCATTTTTCACCTTATTCAAAAAATTCAAATTCATATTCGCCGATAAATACACTTTCTCCTTCTTCTACCCCAAGTTCTCTCAGTCTTGATACAATGTTGTTTTTTCTCAAATTTTCTTGGAAGTATCTCAGTGATTCGCTGCTTTCAAAGTTTGTGGAACGAAGTAAAAGGTCAATGTAGGGACCTTCAACAAAGTACATGCCGTTTTCTTTATATACTTCAAAGGCCGGCCCTCTCTCTTTAGGTTTAACATATTCCTCGTCATAAGTTTCATATTCTGTCGGTTGTTCCTGCAAAACTTGATAAGCGTACTTCATCAGCTCGTCTACACCCTTATTCATATAAGTTGAGCCGACAAATATCTTGTATTCCGATTCAAATTTTTCTTTGAATTTTTTTATATTCTCTTCAGATCCCGGCAAATCTTCTTTGTTTAAAAAGATAATTTGAACCTTGTCCAAAAGTTTTTCGTTATATGACTTTAATTCATCATTTATAAGATAGAAGTCCTCTATGGGATCTCTGTGTTCAGAACCTGAAATATCTATGATGTGAATTAAAACCTTTGTTCTCTCTATATGTTTTAAAAATTCGTCTCCTAAGCCTATGCCTTCACTTGCTCCTTCAATAAGACCCGGTATGTCTGCAACTACAAAGGATTTGCCTTCGCCTAAGAACACCATGCCCAAATTAGGTTGAAGAGTTGTAAAGTGATAGTTGGCAATTTTAGGTTTTGCCTTTGAAACGACAGAAAGTAAAGTTGATTTACCTACATTTGGAAAACCGACAAGGCCTACATCGGCAAGAGTTTTAAGCTCAAGTACCACTTCCATAGATTCACCTTTTTTGCCGCCCTGTGCAAAGGTAGGAGCTTGTCTAGTGGCAGTTTTAAAACGTGCATTGCCTTTACCGCCGCGACCGCCCTTTGCAAGTACAACTTTTTTGTCCTTGGCATTCATGTCCACAATGACACCGCCTGTTTCAGAATCCTTTACCAAGGTTCCCACAGGCACTTTAAGTACAATGTCCTCGCCTTTTTTACCGAACTTTAATTTGCTCATTCCGTTTTCCCCGTTTTGAGCTTTGTATTCTCTTTTATATCTAAAATCCATGAGAGTGTGGAGACCTTCGTCGCATTGTATTATTACATTGCCGCCGTCTCCACCGTCTCCTCCTGCAGGTCCTCCGGCCGGTTCATATTTTTCCCTGCGCCATGCAACGGCACCGTCGCCGCCATTACCTGCGGAAATTTTTATTTTTGCTCTATCTATAAACATATATCCTCCGATTAAATATAGTATAACACATGAATTATCAATTAAAAAAAGCTATTATATAGTGTTCTTTTTGCTTTTAAAACTAGAAAGTAAATATTTAAAATCCATTAGGCTATGTATATAGAATATTCAGGTATTTAATTATTATATACATAAAAAAAGTCGTACATGATGTACGACTTATGCTAACTTTTCTGCGTAAATACTTACTACTTTTTTCATTCCTCTGCCTTTTGTTTCAAACTTTACATAACCGTCTGAAGTAGCAAACAATGTATCATCACTGCCCTTTCCGACGTTAAGTCCCGGATGAATTTTAGTGCCTCTTTGTCTTACAAGAATATTTCCTGCAAGCACATATGAACCGTCGCCTCTTTTTACGCCAAGTCTTTTAGCATTAGAATCTCTACCGTTCTTTGAACTACCTGCTCCCTTTTTGGATGAGAATAGTCCAAGGTTTAGCTTAATCATAGTAGCACCTCCTGATATTTTAAGTAATTCGGATAATTTGTTTCAATTAATTTTATGCTGTGAATAAAAAACTCAAAATAAGATTTAACTTTTTCATCGTTTTTCAATTCATGATCTAAAATATTAAAAGAAAGATATCCGTCTTTTATTTCATAATTAATTCCGTCTTCGTTCATTTCAAGCAGTATGTCCAACAATCCCTGTGTCAAAACAGAAATTGCGGCACACACTATCTCTTCATATTCGCCGCCGTCGGCATGTCCCTCCGACTTTACTTTAAAATAGTTGTCTACGGTTTTGTAAACCGTTACTTCTGTCATAGAGAAATACTTTCTATTTCAAGTAATGTATATGGTTGACGATGACCTTTTTTCTTTCTGAAGTTCTTCTTAGCTTTGTATTTAAATACAATTATTTTCTTAGCCTTATCTTGTGCAAGAACTTTAGCTTTAACGCTTGCTCCTTCAACTAAAGGCTTTCCGATTTTAACTTCATCGCCACCAACAAGCAATACTTTGTCAAGAGTTATTGATTCGCCAACTTCTGAGTTAAGCTTTTCAACTTTAACTTTGTCTCCTTCTTTAACTGTGTATTGCTTTCCGCCTGTTTCAATTATTGCGTACATTGTAGCACCTCCTCATTTACAAGACTCGCCAATGTAGGTAGTTAAAAACTTTGAAAACCTACTATGTGCGGTTACATCAATGTATGATAGCACAAAGTATTGATAAAATCAACACTTAATCTCTTCTCCGTAATTTTTTCTTGAAACTTCTACTAAGCCTAAATTTGTGTAGCCATGTATAAAGGTTTTGCTGCCATCTTTTTCAAAGGACTTTGCAAGTTTTTGTAGGAGTTTTTCCCTGTGTGAGTCGTCTTTCATATTTATAAAGTCGAAAAAAATAATTCCTGAAATATTTCTGAGTATTAATTGTCTTGCTCCTTCTTCTGCAGCTTCGACATTTGTCCTGTATGCCGTTTCTTCCATGTCTTTTTCAGTAAGATTGTCCTGTGAATTTACATCTATGGAACAAAGCGCAGTAGTTTTTTCTATAACTATGTCCCCGCCGGAAGGAAGTTTAACTGTCTTTTCAAAAAGATTTTTATAGTCATTTGATAGACTAATATCTTGTAGTACAGAAAAATTTTTGTCCAAAGTTAGAGTTCCTAAGTTCTTATAAATATTAAACATTTCGGTATCATTGACAAGAATTTCCTTATCACAATTATCTTTTATAAATCTGAAGACTTCATTTTCTTCGTATATAAGTTTAGGCACCGGAAGAAAATTTCTTTCTCCGTCAATAAATTTAAGTTTTTCTTCTAACTCTCCTACTTCTGCAAGAATTTCATCTTCCCTTGCTGAACCAGCAGCTGTTCTGAATAGTATTCCGAAGTTTGTATTAAAATTTATTTTTCCAAGTCTCTCTATCCCATCTTTATTAAGCTTTCCGGAATATTTTTTAAAATTTTTAAA
>CABTXP010000063.1 GCA_902488815.1 uncultured Eubacteriales bacterium
AATATTGAAATTTTAAAAAAGATTTATGACTATACAAAAGAAAAAGTTGAAATGAAATTTCGAACAAGTGTTTTAGATGTGGAGAAAAATTCGGAAGATGAATTTGTAGTCTATGCTGAAGACGAAACATTTGTTGCGAAAAATTTAGTTTTAGCTTCAGGTAGAAGCGGATCAAAGTGGATGTCTGAAATTTGTAAAAAATTCAACATTGAATCTTATTCCAATCAAGTTGACATTGGTCTTAGAGTGGAACTGCCGGCAGAAGTGTTTAAACACATAACCGACGAGGTGTATGAATCAAAAATTGTGTACCAAACAAAGGCGTACAACGACTTAGTGCGTACTTTTTGCATGAACCCCTACGGCCATGTAGTAGCGGAAAATACCAACGGCATAATAACAGTAAACGGCCACTCTTATTACGACAAGAGTTTACATAGTGATAACACTAACTTCGCTCTCTTGGTAAGTAATAAATTTACAGAACCTTTCAAAGACTCCAACGAATACGGCGAAAGTATTGCAAAGCTTTCAAATATGTTAGGCGGCGGAGTGTTGATGCAAAGATTCGGAGACCTTGTGAAAGGCAGAAGATCTTCTGAAAAGAGAATGAGGAAGTGCTTTACCGAACCTACATTAAAGGCGACACCGGGAGACCTTTCACTGGTAATGCCTAAGAGACAGTTGGACTCAATTATAGAAATGATATATCAATTGGACAAAATTGCACCGGGCACTGCAAACGAAGATACTTTGTTATACGGAGTTGAAGTGAAGTTTTATAATTCAAAAATTGAAGTGGACGAAAACTTTGAGACTAAGAACAAGGGGCTATATGTAGTGGGAGACGGCGGAGGCTACACTCACTCCCTTTCACAAGCATCTGCATGCGGCGTGCAAGTAGCAAGACACCTGTTGGAAAAACACCAATAGGTGTTTTTTTATATACTTAATAACAAGGTGAGATATGGTATAATATCTTATTGAGGTGTATAGATTGGCAATCAAAAAAGGTCGTAGAAAGACTGTTAAGAAAAAAAATAATAATAAATTGGCACCAATGGAAAAAGAAGGTCTCGGTATAGTATTAATTTTATTGGGAATAGTATTTTTCATATGCACATTTTCGAATAAGATGGGAATGTTCGGTGATTTTATAAATAGAATTTTATCAGGACTTGCAGGCACAGGTAACTTCTTATTGCCGCTGATTCTAATTTTTTTCGGAATAGTAATGAATACAAATCTTTACAAGAGAAAGAAGATATATTACTTTTTCACAATCCTCGTAGGAGTATGCATACTTATATTTTTAGACGGAACTAAGTCTACAGATTTGACTTTAGTTGAAAGGTTGCGCCTGGCAATGGAATACGGCAGCGTATCCACCAGCGGGGGTCTAATCGGAGCTATGTTCGGATTTTTCCTTTATAAACTTTTCGGCACTTTAGGCACGAGGATATTACTTTCCGCTCTTATAATTTTTTCTTTGGGATACATGTTTAAAATAAATTTCTCGCACATTAAAGGCTTTGTAAAAGACTCAACAGACAAGGTCAAGAGCATAGACCTATCCTCAAGTGAAGATAAACCGAAATTTTTCGACAAGATTAAAGAAGCTCTTCCTGCAAAGAAAGCAGGTAATGCAGAAGAAAATGAAATGGACACTTTTTCATCTGTAGATGATTACAACAACATTAAAGAAGTGGAATTTATGGACGTAAAAATTCCTGAAGATATTGAAGCTCCAAAGGCTAAAGAAGAACAGCCTAAGGCAGTTAAGAAAATAAAAGAAGATCCTCACGAAAGAGAAGAAGAGACTGAAAAATTAGATACGGAAATTAAAGAGGCTTCTAAAAACAAACCCATGGTATACAAACGCCCACCTGTAGAACTCCTTGAGAGATCTGAGATAAAAGGCGGCAACAACAATCAGGAAATGGCAAAATCAGCTCAGATAATTAAGGATATGTTAAACAACTTCGGCATTGAATGTAAAATAATTGCCGTTAACAAAGGCCCCTCAATTACTTGCTATGAAATTCAACCGGCACCGGGAGTTAAACTTTCAAAAATTGTTTCCCTTTCCGATAACCTTTCAATGGCACTGGCGAGTCCTGAAATAAGAATTGAAGCTCCGATACCGGGCAAGGCTGCAGTGGGTATTGAAGTGCCAAATAAAGAAAAAGAATCCGTAGGACTTAGGGACTTAATCGACTCAAGAGAATTTAAACTTTCAAAGACCAACTTGCCCTTAGTCTTAGGTAAGAATGTTTCGGGAGAAATTATTGTTTCATCAATTGACAAGATGCCTCACTTGCTAATCGCAGGTGCTACAGGCTCAGGTAAATCTGTATGTATAAACTCAATAATTACAAGTATTTTATACAAGTCGAGCCCTGAAGATGTAAAGCTTATGTTAATTGACCCGAAGGTTGTAGAGCTTTCTGTTTACAATGGCATACCTCACTTATTAATACCTGTTGTAACTGATGCGAAGAAGGCTTCTTTTGCACTTAACTGGGCAGTAGAGGAAATGGAAAAAAGATACAAGGCTTTTGCAAAATCCGGCACTAGGGATTTAAAGTCTTATAACAATAAAATGATAAAACAGGGACAACCTGAAGAAAAGTTCCCGCAAATTGTAATAATAGTAGATGAGTTGGCAGACCTTATGATGGTTGCGGCATCGGAAGTTGAAGACTATATTGCAAGGCTTGCGCAAATGGCAAGAGCGGCAGGAATATATTTAATTATTGCCACTCAAAGGCCGTCGGTAGACGTAATTACAGGAACCATTAAGGCAAATATTCCATCACGTATTGCCTTCAGCGTATCAAGTAGCGTAGACTCTCGTACTATTTTAGACGTAGGCGGTGCTGAAAAACTTTTAGGCAAAGGGGACATGCTTTTTGCTCCAAGCTACTTGCCGAAGCCTTTGAGAATACAAGGTGCCTTTATAAGCGATGATGAAGTTGAAAGAATTGTAGACTTTGTCACGGCAAATAACAAGGTAGAAGTTGAAGGCAACGAAGTTATGGAAAAAATTGAACTTAAAAACCAGGAATCTTTAATAGACAGAGATCCCTTGTTTAACGATGCTGTAAAATTTGTCGTACAAGATGAACAGGCATCAATCTCTTTCTTACAAAGAAAGTTAAAGGTGGGCTATTCACGTGCGGCAAGAATTGTAGATCAAATGGAAGAAGTCGGCATCATCGGACCTCACGAGGGCTCAAAGCCGAGAAAACTTCTAATGGAAATTGATGATATAAAAAAAATGATTGGTGATTTTGACGAAGATGAAACTCAAGAATAAAGTATACTTTCACACCCTTGGATGTTCCAAAAACGACGTAGATACAAGTGTTATGGAATCACTTCTTGACAGTAAAAAATATGTTTTGGAACAAGACCCATATGTTGCAGATGTAATTGTAGTTAATACCTGCGGCTTTATTGACGCTACTAAGGAAGAATCCATAGATGCAATACTTAATTTTGCAAAACTTAAAGAAGACAAACTTAAAAAGCTTATTTTGGCAGGCTGTTTGGCACAGAGATATGCAAAGGAGCTTCTATCAGAGATACCTGAAGCCGACGGGGTAGTAGGCACGGGAAACTTAAAAGACATTAACCAAGTCTTGGACAGTGCTTTTATGGACAATAAAATTGCTGCCGTAGAAGATTTAAACTCCGAGTACATTGAAAACACGAAAAAATCTTCGGTAAATGTTACGGAGTATGTAAAAATTTCTGAAGGATGTAATAACAATTGTACCTATTGTATTATTCCCAAGCTTAGAGGAAGAAACAGATCAAGAGCAGTTGAAGACATAGTGAGTGAAATTGAATACTTGGTAGATAAGGGCACAAGAGAAGTTATATTAATCGGACAAAATACGACGGATTACGGCATTGATATTTACAATGAATATTCTCTTGCAAAACTTATAAGAGAGATTTCTAAAATTGAAAAACTAAAATGGATCAGGGTGCTATACCTTTATCCTGACAACTTCAGCGACGAATTAATTGAAGAGTTTAAGACAAATGACAAGCTTTTAAAGTATGCCGACATACCTCTCCAACATCACTCAGACAAAATATTAAAACTCATGAACAGAAGGACGAGCCGAGAGGAAATAGTTAATTTAGTTGAAAAACTGAAAAGAGAAATTCCGGACATTGTACTTAGAACAACATATATAGTAGGATTTCCGGGAGAAGATAAGAAGGACTTTGAAATTTTAAAGAACTTTGTAAAGGAAGGACACTTTACAAGATTAGGTGTCTTTACCTACTCAAGGGAAGAGGGGACACCTGCCTATTCAATGCCAAACCAGGTAGATGAAGAAGAAAAAGAAAAAAGACAAAACGAGATAATGGAAATACAAATGAAAGTATCTCAAAAGATTTTGGAAGGCTTTGTAGATAAAGAGCTCACAGTCCTTGTAGAGGAGAAAGTCGACGACAATACTTTTGTAGGAAGATCCTATATTGATGCACCTGAAATAGACGGCTGCACATATATAACAACAGACAGAGATTTGGATATAGGCTCTTTTGTAAAAGTAAAGATTACTGATTCAATGGAATACGATTTAATAGGAGAAACACTATGAACTTACCTAACAAATTGAAGATCGGAAGAGCACACGTCTGA
>CABTXP010000064.1 GCA_902488815.1 uncultured Eubacteriales bacterium
TCGCCGCCGGGATATGTAGGCTATGACGAAGGCGGTCAACTTACCGACCAAGTGAGAAGTAAGCCTTACAGCGTCATACTCTTTGACGAAATTGAAAAGGCGCATCCCGATGTTTTTAACACTCTTCTTCAAATTTTAGATGACGGACGTCTCACAGACTCTAAAGGCAGGACTGTAGACTTTAAAAACACAATTATAATCATGACTTCAAATGCCGGCGCTACGAAATTAAACAAGGGCGGTTCCTTAGGTTTTTCACTTGAAAAAGAAACAGAAGTTCAAAAAGAAAAGAACAAGAAGGAAATAAACCAAGCCTTAAAGGATATGTTCAGACCGGAATTTCTAAACAGAGTGGACGAGATAGTTGTATTTAATCCATTAGGCGAAGAAGAAGTAAATGAAATTGTAAAGCTTATGTTAAAGGACTTACAACAAAGACTAATGAAGATAGGTATAGATGCAAGATTTACACCTTCAGTTGTAAAGATGATAGCCTCAAAGGGCTTTAGCAAAGAGTATGGGGCAAGACCTTTGGAAAGAGCGATAAGAACGGAAATTGAAGATAAGATTGCGGAAATGTTTTTAAACGGAGAGATTAAGAAGGGCGAAAAAATCTCCATTAGCTATAGAAAAAAATTAACAATTAATAAAAAGGAAAAGTCAAATGAAAAGAAATGCGTTGTACAAGTGTAAAATTTGCGGATACACGACGACGGGCTACTTCGGCAAGTGCCCTGAGTGCGGAAGTTTCGGCTCAATGTCTCAAGTAATAAGTGAAAGTGACAACAAAAAAACTTCAACTAAAAAGAAGGCAAAGAGACTCCCAAGTGTAGAAACTTTCTCCGGAAACAGAATTTACACAGGCATTAAAGAATTTGACCGTGTAATGGGTAACGGAGTCGTAAGAGACTCCGTTTCTATTTTAACTGCAAAGCCGGGAGCAGGTAAGAGTACGATTTTGTTACAAGTGGCACAAAAATTCGGCGAGGAAGGCCTTAAAGTTTTATACGCAACAGGGGAAGAGTCTGAAACCCAAATTAAACTGAGAGCTGAAAGAATATTGGACGACATGAGTGAAAATGTGTGGATATTGGGCTCAAATTCTTTGGAAGATGTGGAAGGGGAAGTAAATGAAATTGATGCCGACGTGGTAATCATCGACAGTATTCAGACCTTAACCTCGGATAACCTCACATCCCGTGCCGGCACACCGACACAAGTTATGGAGTGCGCCCATGCCTTAGTTGACCTTGCAAAAAATCCCAAGAGACAAAGGACTGTAATAATCGTAGGCCAAATGACAAAGGAAGACGAGCTTGCAGGGGTAAGAACCTTGGAGCACCTTGTTGACACCGTGCTTTTAATTGAAGTTGAAGACAATGAAGAGCTTAGAATTTTAACGGCGACAAAAAATCGTTACGGCGCAGCTTATGAGTGCGGATTCTTTTTGATGAAAGAAAAGGGAATGATATCACTTGACGATCCGGGCACGTACTTTATGACAAGAAGAACTTCAAAGGACATTGTGCCGGGCAGCACCCTTTGTATTTCAAAAGAAGGGTCAAGATATATAGCTTTGGAAGTTGAAGCTTTAGCATCTCAATCTTTTATGGCATATCCGTCAAGAATCTCCGACTGCTTGAAGAGAGAAAGACTTAATACTTTGGTCTCAATAATAGAGGAAAGAGGGGGAGTGAAACTTTACGACAAGAACGTGGTCGTAAAAACTTCAGGAGACATTAAACTTAGAGAAAGTGCCTCCAACCTTGCGGCTATTATTGCTATAATTTCAAGCGTGCTTAAAAAAGGAATTTCCACCTCCACAATTTTTATCGGCGACGTAGGTCTTACAGGTGAATTAAAGTCCGTGCCATTTATGGAACAGAGAATAAAGGAAGCCATACGCTTGGGCTTTACAGAAATTTACACGCCTAAATTAAATTTTAAGGTACAAGATACTAAGGGAACAAAGATACTTGAATATCAAACATTAAGAAGTTTGTGCGAAAGTATATTCTAATGTTGCATGATTGAAATAATTGTGATATAGTAAATAATTTCAAAAAATCTTCACTTGTGTTATAATTAACATATGGAGGTATATATGTTTGATATAGGCGACGAAGTAGTTTATCCGATGCATGGAGCGGGGGAAGTAGTTGGCATAGAAAAAAAAGAAATATTAGGCGAAGAACTTCTCTATTACATATTACGTTTACCCGTAAACAGTATGAAGGTAATGGTTCCTGTCAAAAATGCAGAAGAAGTGGGCATGCGTCATATTCATTCCAAAGAAGAAATGGACTTGGTATTTGATGTATTGGCAAGTGATGAAAAAGAAAAAAGACTCAAAAATTGGAATCACAGATACAGATATAACTTGGACAGAATAAAAACCGGCGACGTAGATGAAATCGCGGGAGTAGTACGTAGTTTGGAAAGATTGGACAGAGAGAAAAGCCTTTCTACAGGAGAGAGAAAACTTTTGAACAATGCAAAACAAATTATAGTTTCAGAGATGATGCTTGTCTATGACATGGATTTTGACATTGCGGAAGCAAAAGTTTTAGAGGCAATTTTCTCTAACGAAGAGGAGGAATAGTTATTTTTAAGAACGACAAATTCATAAAAAGCCTGTTAAGAATCCTGTTTATCCTTGCCGGTGCAGGATTGGGAGCCTTTATGATACCCTATCTCACAAAGCTTTCAGTATTTACAAATATACAAAGTAAAGTACTGGCTACGGGAATTGAGATATTTATTATTATTTTATTTGCACTTATTTTTTATCTCATCTCCATTCCCATTATTAAGCTTATATCAAGGGTAGTAGTGGACATGGAAAACAGTCTCAAAGGCGTACCGGTTTCTGAAATGCTTTGGGCAACAGTAGGTTTAATTTTAGGTTTGATAATAGCATTTTTATTGTCACAACCCTTAAAACTTATCCCGATACCATACTTGGGACTGATACTTACAGTAATAATCTACGGTTCCTGTGCTTACTTGGGACTGAGAGTAGGATCGGTTCACAGAGAAGAATTAAACGACAAGTTCAGAAATTTAATACCGGTTACAAAAAGAGCTATAAAAGAAAAACCCTTAGTTAAAGAAGATACTACGGCAAAAGTTTTAGACACCAGCGTAATAATTGACGGCAGAGTGAAAGAAATAGCTTTGGCAGGATTCTTGGAAGGTAAGCTGATAGTGCCTGTATTTGTACTTGAAGAGTTACAACACATTGCAGACAGCGCAGACTCTTTAAAAAGAAACAGAGGTAGGAGAGGTTTGGATATATTAAAAGCAATGCAGGACTCACCGGACTTTGACATTGAAATATTCAAAGGAAAATACGAAGACATTAAAGAAGTAGATTCAAAACTTTTAAAGCTTACACAGGAACTAAACGGAAAGATTGTAACTAACGACTACAACTTAAACAAAGTAGCCGTGCTTCAAAATATACCCGTTCTAAACATTAATGAACTGGCAAATGCAGTTAAGCCAGTGTTCTTGCCAGGAGAAGAAATGGAAGTTGCCATTGTAAAAGAAGGCAAGGAGCACAGCCAAGGTTTGGGATACTTGGACGACGGCACAATGATTGTAGTTGAAAACGGCAAGAAGTATCTTGGCGAGACAATAACTGTAATAGTTACAAGTATACTTCAAACATCTGCCGGCAAAATGATATTTGCAAAACCAAAAAATTAAGATGCCATAGGGCATCTTTTTTTATGCTTTCATTTCTTGTTTAATAATTTCTTTGGCAAGATCTACAATATTTTTTGTAAAAATTTTTCTGCCCAAGGATATAGGGTATAGGGCTGCGGGAAATTCAATTTGAGAATAGTCTTTAACATCAGGGAAAGTATCTTTCTTTACAAACTTGCACTTGGATTGTGTGTCATAGCTTTCCTCTTCCAAAAATATTTCCAAAGTAAAGATGCTGTTACTTACTTGCATCTCATAGTTGTCGCGATTATAGAAAATATTTTTACAACTTGTAGCTCCTGTAAGTGTTAAGAGATTTTTATTTACTTTAAAGTTTTTAATGGTGAAGGCACCTAAGTTGGTTTCAACTGTCATCTTATCTGCTATTACTTCTTCAATTTTAAGTATCTTGTGAAGGTTTATAAGGTCATACTTGTTGTGAAGAATTATCTCTTCAGCGGGCGCGCCTTTTAAAAGAAAGTTTTTGTATAGAAGGGCCACGTCGCTGCCTTTTAAATTTTCTCTTCTTTCAATGTGCAAATACTTTTCAACTTCCTTTTGATTTATTTTTTGAAGGCCCAGTATGTCCTTATACTTTCTCACGGTTTTATAAAGGTCTATTTGCTTCGCATTAAAGTCTTCAAATCCGTAAAAATTTATTTTTTCCCTAATAAATGGTAGGTCGAAGGAGTCGCCGTTGTAAGTGAGGACCGAATCAAAGCTTTTAATTCTATCTAAAAA
>CABTXP010000065.1 GCA_902488815.1 uncultured Eubacteriales bacterium
CAGACGTGTGCTCTTCCGATCTATTTATACGAACTAGGAAAGGCAGAAATAAAAGCGCCACAAGGCAATCTCATACCAGTTTACGATATCGAAAGAACAATTTGCGATATCATAATAGACAGAGAAAAAATAGATAAGCAAATTTTTACAGAAGCTATAAAAAGATACTTCAAATCACCGAATAAAAATCTAAGACGACTCATAAAATACAGCAGACTATTTAAAATAGAAGATGAGGTTAGAAAATACATGGAGGTATTATCGTGATTAATATCGAGAGTATAATGTGCCGAAATTTTTGGAGGTCTGTTAAATGAATTGGATAAATGCTTTTGAATTGATTTGTTTTTTTATTGTATTTGTTTTAATTGTAGATATTTTAAAGAAAAAGAACTACAGGGAGTTGGAGCTTTTAATTTCAGGAGCTTTGGCAGGTTTTGCCTTGGAGCTTTTGGCAGTTAGATTTACAGGTATTTATCACTACAGCAAGGATTTTTATATAAGCATCGGGTTTGCGCCTTATCAATTTCCTTTTTTCGGGGGACTTATGTGGGGCGGGATAACCGTGTGCGCTTTTAGAATTGCTGAAAAATTTCCCTTAGATAAGATTATGAAAGCTTTGCTCACAGGCTGGCTGATTGTTACTTTGGACTTGCTTTTGGATGTGGTAGCAATCAGATTAAACGGGGGATTTTGGGTGTGGGATGGCAGGGCGATTACCCTTGACATTAACCACCACATGTTTATGAGCGTCATTTGGGTAAACTATTTGGGATATATGTTTGAGGTGCCGGCTATTGTATATATGAGTTTAAAAAGTTGGGGCAAAAATCACGGCGCTTCGATGATTAATATTGGAAGATCTCTTTTGATCGGTGCCGGTGGCGTGGTCTTTGTATCTATTTTAAGTCTTATCTCTCTTTTTTTAAACAAGATAAGTGATGAATGGTTTTCTTTTGTAGCATTTCTTTTGATTTGGGTTTTTGTTTTGGTAAAATTAATTGCCGTCTTAATTAGTGAGAAGGATAATATCTGCTTCAGTCAAAAGAAGGATTGGACTCTCATTATATTTTGGTTTGCCATTTATTCTTATTGTATTGCAGGACTTTTTAAATTAGGGATTATAAAGGCTCTTCCGGTGTATGGAGTATTTGCCTTTATAATTTTTATTTTGACATTAACTTTAGCTTTTATGGATGTGAGGAAGGACTGAAATACTACTATTAAAGTATGATATAATTTTGATATTACTATTATAAAGTCCATTAGTGTAGGTGTTAAATGATTAAATCTATTGAAGATTACGGAAAATATGTTGAAGAGTTGGCGATTAAAGATCCCGAGAAAGCTAGGAGATGGTTGCTCTTGGGGTACAGGCTCTTCGGTTTAAAGCTGAAGTTTTTTCCCAATAAGGATCTTCCTTTGGCAAAACAAAAATCGGCAATTTATCTCAACAATACAATCAAAAAAGTTTTTACGGAGCCGGACAATTTGGCCCTTGTTAATATATTTATGCCTTGTGAAATTTTGGAAGCCATGGACATTGTGCCTATGTGCGCGGAACTTTTCTCCGGATTTATAAACGGTTCCCACTGTGAAAGTGTGTTTGCCGACGAGGCTAAGAAGGAAGGAATTGCCGAGACTTATTGCTCTTATCACAAAATATTTTTGGGAACTGCCTATACCAAGCTGATGCAACCTCCCAAGGTCATTATCAACACTTCCATGGTGTGCGATGCAAATAATCTCACCTTTAGAGAGCTTGCAAGTGAACTCAATATTCCCCACTACTATGTGGATGTGCCTGGGGAAAAGTCCGAGGATAGCGTTATATATGTGGCGGATCAACTGCGTGATGTGGGAAGGATGCTTGAAAACATTACGGGAAAGAAATTAGATGCAAATAGACTTAAAGCTGCTGTTACAAGGTCAATAGAAACTATTTCCCTTTACAGGAAAGTCTTGGATAAAAAGAGAGATTTATACTTGCCAAGTGATGTGACAAGTGAAATGTATGATGCGTACTTACTACACAACGGTCTTGGCACTGAAATGTCCTATGACTATGTGAAGACTTTTCTCAAAGATTTTGAAAGAGCGGAAAAATTTGAGGGCATTAAAATTTTATGGCTCCACGTTATTCCCAACTGGCAAAAACCGGTGACGGAGCTTTTTAATTTTAACAAAGACTGTCAAATTGTAATAAGTGATATGAATTTTGAAAACTTTGTGGAGATGGACGGGAACAAACCCTATGAAAGTATGGCTAAACGCCTTGTGTACAGTAACTGGAATTCGGGTCAAGATAGAATTGACACTGCCTTAAAGATGGGAAAATATTTAAATATAGATGGAGTTGTCTGCTTTGGTCAATGGGGTTGCAAACAGACTTTAGGACTTGCCGATTTGTTTAAAGAGGCCTTTGAAATTGAGGGCATACCTCTCTTGGTACTTGAAGGAGACGGAGCGGACAGACGCAATTCTTCAGACGGCCAAGTGTCTACAAGGTTAAGTGCTTTTATCGAGATGGTGAAAGGAAGGAAAGATGGAAAATAAACTATACTATGTTTGTAAATACACGCCCTTGGAACTTTTGGAGTCCTATGGATTTCATGTGGAAAGGCTTGATCCGGAACTCGAAAGTGTAGAGTGCGACGACTCCTTGGGCCATCCGAATCTGTGTGGTTACGGGAAGGCTATTTTAAAAGCTGTTGAAGACGGAAAAATAAATCAACTTTTTTTAGTAGACTGTTGCGACGTAGTGAAAAGAGTCTACGACGTCTTAATAAACAAAAAAGACTTGGATTTTTTATATCTGATGGACCTTCCCCACAAAAACTCTCCTTTGGAAAACAAAAGGATGAAGAAAGAAATTTTAAAGTTAAATGATTTTTTAATACAATACACGGGAAGAGATTTTAACGAAGATAAAGCCGGAGAGTATTGGCAGCAGAGAATAAAAAATTTTAGGTCTGGAAGGCCTGAAGGTGAGTACATTGTCCTTACGGGAGCACACGGCAACGGAAGTTTAAAATCTCAAATTGAAAGAGTTACAGGTATAAAAGTTTTAGACGACACTTGTAACGGCAACAGGGAGCTTTACTATGAGGGCGGAGAATTTTTCGAAAGTTACAGCAAGGCACTTCTTTCTCAAAAAAGTCCCTGTATGCGCATGCAGTTTAATAGAGAGGACGAAATAAAAGGATTGGGGACGATTTGTCACACGGTCAAATTTTGCGACTACTACGGATTTCAGTACAGAGGTCTTAGAGATGATGAAAGTCCTTTGTTAAAAATCGAGACGGATCTTACAGCGCAATCCCAAGGTCAAATTGAGACAAGGCTTGAAGCTTTTAAAGAGGTGATTAATCCAAATATGATACATATAGCAGATAGTAAAAAAGGTAAGTATGTGGCTGGCATTGACTCGGGTTCTTCCAGTACCAATGCGGTTATATTGGATGTATCTAAAAATATTTTAGGCTATTCAATTATATTGACGGGAGGAGGAGCGGAAATCAGCGGCCAAAAAGCCTTTGAAGAAGCTTTAAAAAATTCTGAAGTAAATAGAGAAGACATTGCTAAGATTATAACCACTGGTTACGGCAGAAAAAACATCAATATTTCCGACTCTTCAATTACTGAGATTACATGTCATGCAAAAGGAGCAAGGTATTTGTACCCTGAAGCACGAACCGTAATAGACATTGGAGGCCAGGACTCCAAGGTCATAGCTTTGGATGAAGAGGGAAATGTAATAAACTTTGTCATGAATGACAAGTGTGCCGCAGGGACGGGCAGATTTTTAGAGACCATGGCAAAGACTTTGGGATTGACACTGGATGAAATGAGTGTAAAGGGTCTTGGTTGGAAGGTGCCTGTTACAATTTCAAATACTTGTACAGTATTTGCAGAGTCTGAAGTCGTCTCTTTAATTGCAAAAAATACGGACCTTGCAGATATTATTAACGGCCTTAACCAATCAATTGCGACAAAGACAGTTTCACTTATCAAAAGGGCGAAGGGGAAACCTCCATACATTATGACTGGAGGAGTATCCAACAACGTGGGAGTGGTGAAAGATTTGGAAAAAGAATTGGGATATGAGATCTACGTTTCCAAGGAAGCACAAATTTGCGGAGCCTTGGGAGCTGCACTATTTGCTCTTGAATAAATATATTTTATAGGTATGTAAAAAATAACCCCCATAAGGGGGATTTTTTATGTTGCTGGGGCAATTTACCATCCTTAGTCGGTTACACGGGTCAAGGCTGTAGCCAAGGGTGTGTCCCCTTTAAACTGTCTTTAATCTGAAAATTAATTAGATAAACGAATAAGCTTTTTTATTTTTTGTTGTTAATTAACTTAAATTTAACTGTCAACACATAACCTAGGGGACACACGTCACGCCTGCACCTGTCAAGCTCGGCTTGACTGGTGAATGTCCCCGA
>CABTXP010000066.1 GCA_902488815.1 uncultured Eubacteriales bacterium
CAAATGTTTGAAGTAGCTTTTTCTCTTCTAATGTGCTGCTCTCTTGCAGTTAAAGTTAAGACATAGGACCTCTTGCCGTCTTTGTCCACAGTTTCTCCCACAATTCTTCCCGGGAGCTTCCGCATAAATTTTTCGTTTGCACAAATAAATCCCAAGTAAGGTCCGCCGAAGGACATTCCCATGCCCATGCCTTGGCCTTCACCTACTACTATGTCCACGCCTAAATCTCCCGGCCTTTTTAAAATGCCTAAGGATATTGGGTCGGTGGAAAGTATTAAGCTGCATTTTTTTACTTCATGTACTTCATCTACAAACTTCTTATAGTCTTCAATTATTCCGAAAAAGTTGGGGCTTTGTACAATTACAGCTCCCACGTCGGGAGTAATTTTAGATTTTAAATCGGAAAGGGACGTCTCTCCCTCTTCAATTTCAATTTCAGTTACTTTTAAATTTTGAAAGTGGCAATAAGTTTTTAAAATTTCTCTCGCAGAAGGGTTAACCGATTTTGAAACAAGCACTTCCCTCTTTCTGTTTACACCTAAGGCCATCAGGGCCGCTTCAGTCACGGCAGTTCCGCCGTCATATAGAGACGCGTTTGAAACGTCCATGCCTGTCAAGTTGCACATTAGGGTTTGGTATTCAAATATGTATTGTAAAGTGCCTTGTGCCACCTCAGGTTGATATGGAGTGTATGAAGTGTAGAACTCACTTCTCGAAATAATTGCATCAACGAGGGACGGTACATAGTGATCATAGGCTCCTGCTCCTAAGAAGCATGCCATGTCATCAACCGTCTTGTTTTTCGATGCCAACTCGCCTAAAATTTTTCTCACTTCTATTTCAGATTTAGCTTTGGGGAAATTTAACTCCCCGTTAAATCTGACATTTTCCGGAATATCAAAAAAGAGATCCGCTACACTCTTTAGTCCCAAAGACTGTAGCATTTCTCTTTCATTTTCCTCTGTTATCGGAAGGTATTGATACATATCAGTCCTCCAAAGTTTCCAAGTAGCTCTTGTACTCTTCTTCGTCCATTAAACCTTCCACATCTTCTGTAAGTTTTATTTTTGCAATCCAGTGGTCATATGGCGATTCATTTAAAAGTTCGGGGTTTGCTTCCAAGCTTTCATTTACTTCACTAATTTCACCGCTTACAGGACAGTCCAAGTCCACTGCGGCCTTAACTGATTCAAGCACTGCATAGGCATCGCCCTTTTCAAAAGAGTCTTCAACTTCAGGAAGCTCAACATACACAATGTCTCCAAGAGATTTTTGCGCATACTCTGAGATACCTACATAGGCAAATTCTCCATCAACTTCTACCCAGTCGTGTTCTTCGGTGTAAAGTAAACCGTCTCTTACTAATTCTGTCATCTTATCCTCCTATTTATTTTTTGTCTTCTTATCATAAAACTTCTTTGAAATAATTTCCGCTTTTAAAAATTTATTTCTGACTTTAACTTCAACCTCTTCTCCCAAGTTCGTGTGATCTATATCCAAAATGGCGTTGGCAATGGCCTTGTTAAGTGTGGGAGATTTGTAACCTGTCGTCACATAGCCGATTACTTTGCCCTCTTTAAAGACTTCATAGCCTTCACGCATTATGCCCTTGTCTTTTAATTCCAAACCCACAAGTTTTCTCTTGGGAGCTTCATAATATTTTTTAAGAGCAGCCTTTCCGATAAAGTCCTCTTTGTCCAAGTCTACAAAAAACTTAAAGCCCCCTTCAATGGGATTGACCTCTTCGGAAATTTCGTGGCCGTATAGAGGCAGCGCCGCTTCAAAACGCAAGGTGTCTCTCGCACCTAATCCGCAAGGCTCAATGCCATATTCCTCTCCCGCCTTTAAAAGCTCATTGAAGATAGGCACGATTTGGTCCGAGAGAGTATAAATTTCAAAGCCGTCTTCCCCCGTGTAACCCGTCCTTGAGATCAATGTTTTAACTCCGCAAATTTCTATATCTTCTTTAAAATTAAAAAACTTTATTTCATCTAAGTCAATGTCCGTCAATTTTTGCAAAGTCTTTTGAGCAAAAGGTCCTTGAAGAGCAACTTCACCAATGAAGTTTGAAACATTTTTTACCTCAACATTAAAGCCCTCTTTGTTCTCCATGATCCAATCATAGTCTTTGTTGGTGTTGGCAGCATTAACTACAAGAAAATATTTTTTCTCATTCACTCTGTAGACTAAAAGGTCGTCCACTACATAGCCGTTATCTCTGCAAAAGAAAGTGTAGACAATTTTTCCGTCCTTTAGATGAGAAATATTATTTGTGCAGAGATACTCTACAAATTTTAAAGCGTCCTCTCCTTCAATAATAATCTCTCCCATGTGAGACACGTCAAAAATTCCCACACGTTCTCGGACAGCTTCGTGTTCAGCGGATATGCCCTTGTATTGAATGGGCAGCTTCCATCCGGCAAACTCGACAATCTTTCCTCCCAAGTCCACGTGAGTGTCGTAGAGATTGGTCCTTAGCTCCACCATATTAACCTCCTGCAATTAATTTTATTTATTAGAAATTCATTTTCACATTCATTATAATAAAAGTACTATAAATAATCTATGAGGTGCAAATTGAAATTTTTAAAAATTAAAACCAATGACCCTGAATATAATTTATCTCTTGAAGAATATTGTTTCAAGTACCTGCCTGATGACGACGAGTACTTTTTCTTTTGGATAAATGAGCCTGCAATAATAATCGGCAAAAACCAAAACGTCTTTGCTGAAATAAATAGAGACTATGTGGAAGAAAACAATATTAAAGTTGTGAGAAGAATAACAGGCGGAGGAGCAGTGTATCACGACCTTAACAACATAAACTTCTCCTATGTGTCCAAGAAAAAATCAAATCAGGGCATTGACTTCACGCCCTATTACAAAATGCTTGTAGCCGCAATGAAAAACATGGGCATTGATGCGGAGCTTACAGGGAGAAACGACCTTACCATTGACGGATATAAAATCGCCGGGGCATCTCAGTCCGTGTGGCACGACAGAATGCTATCCAACTGCTGCATACTCTACGACGTGAACCTTGAAAATCTCGCCAAGTCTTTGACCGTGCGCAAAGAAAAGTTGGAGTCCAATGGAGTAAAGAGTGTGAGAGCAAGAGTGTCTAACATTAAACCACTCATCACACAGGACTTAACTGCAGAAGAATTTTTAGAAAATTTACAAAGTGAACTTATAAAAAACTTAGGGGATGAAGTGTCCGAATATGTGCTGACTGATGAAGACCTAAAGGGCATAGATAAAATTTACACAGAGAGATTCAGCAAGAGAGAGTGGAACTACGGAAGAGTTCTGCACACGGACAATAAGATCTACAAGAGATTTAGCATCGGATTTGTGGAGCTGTTCTTTGACGTTGTAGAAAATAAAATAAAACACTTAAAGATTATGGGAGACTTCTTCGGCGAAAAAGACGTGGAAGAGCTGTGCTGCATTTTGAAAAATTGTCCATACAATCGTAGTGCCGTTGATGAAAGATTAAAAGACGTGGACCTTAAAAAATATTTCGGCGACATACCTGGGGACGAGTTTATTAATTTATTTTTTGAATAACAATAAGACAAAAGAAAAAGGACCTTAACGGTCCTTCTTTCATTTTATTTCCTTATATGTCTTTACTATGTTGTCCGCAGTGATGCCGAAGGCTTTAAATACTTCGTCGGCCTTGCCGGACTCGCCGAAGGTATCAATGCCTAAGGTCTTTCCTCTAAGGCCTACGTACTTGCCCCACATAAGAGTGCTTCCCGCTTCAACGGATAATCGTTTTGTAACTTCCTTAGGCAGTACTTCTTCTTGATATGCCGCAGGTTGTGCTTCAAATAAATTTGTGGAAGGCATGGACACAACTCTCGTGTAAATATTTTCTCTTTCAAGGGCATCACTTGCTTCTATTGCAAGAGCAACCTCAGAGCCTGTGGCAATGATTATGCCGTCCAAGTCGCCCTTTTCTCTTTTAATAATGTATCCGCCCTTTAAGGCATCCTTTGATGAGCCTTCAAGGTTCTTTAGTGTTTGTCTTGACAATGCAAGAGCGACAGGTGTATGTGTTGAGTTTAAGAACACTTGGTAGCCTGCAATGACTTCAGTCGTGTCTGCCGGTCTGAATACTATTGTGTTGGGAGTAGTTCTAAGCATGGTGAGTTGTTCCACAGGTTGATGTGTGGGGCCGTCTTCTCCTACTCCGATTGAGTCGTGTGTCAAAATATATAGCGCCGGCAAATTCATTAAAGCGCTCATGCGTAGAGAGGGCTTTAAGTAGTCTGAGAATACCATAAATGTTGCGACAAAGGATCTCAGTCCACCGTGCAATAGAATTCCGTTTCCAATTGCCGCCATTGCCATCTCTCTAATGCCGAAGTGAATGTTGCCGCCCTTGTAGTTTTCACTTGAAAAAAGATCGGAAGAGCACACGTCTGA
>CABTXP010000067.1 GCA_902488815.1 uncultured Eubacteriales bacterium
ATAACAAGTACATCTATTCCGACTACACAATTTTTGTGGCGGAAGTGGCATCTACGACAAACGAACTTTTGCTTTTAAATTATTTAATGGATAAGGCCACTACTCCGGAAGAAGAAATTTATTTAATCGACCACTACATTGACAGCTTTAAGTCTACAGTATTCAGACAAACAATGTTTGCCGAATTTGAAAAGATTACACACGAGAGAGTGGAAAAGGGCGACGCTTTAACTTCAGCCGATTTTAAAGACATTTACTACAATTTAAACAAGCTATACTTTGGCGACGCTGTAATTTCCGACGAAGAAATTGCCTATGAATGGTCAAGGATACCTCACTTCTACACAGACTTTTATGTGTACAAGTATGCCACAGGCTTTTCATCAGCCGTGACACTTTCCAAAAACATTTTGTCGGGAGATAAGGACAAGCTCGAAGCGTATCTTAACTTCTTAAAGGACGGTTCAAATCACTACCCCTTGGAGCAATTAAAAAGTGCAGGTGTAGACCTTACAACCAAGGAAGGTGTGGGAACAGCCATGAGAGAATTTAACTCATTGGTGGAAAGGCTGGACAAAATAATAGGATAAAGAGAACTCTTCGGAGTTCTTTTTATAAATTTTTAGATGGTATAATACTTTTATGAAGTACGAAAAGATAAAGACAGGAAAGTTAATAGAAAGAGAAAACAGATTTATTGCCTTGGTAGATATAGACGGAGAAGTAGAGAGAGTCCATGTGCCCAACACCGGAAGGTGTAAGGAGATATTTGTCCCCGGTGCGACTGTAATACTCAACGAACCGACAGGTACAAAGAGAAAGACGAGGTACTCCCTTGTAAGTGCATACAAGGGCGACCTTTTAATCAACATTGACTCCCAGGCGCCGAATAAAATTGTAAAAGAGGCTTTGGAAAATAAAAAAATATTTAAAGACATTACTTTAATACATCCTGAGCACACCTACGGCAATTCCCGCTTCGACTTTTACTTCGAAAGAGGAAAGGAAAAGGCATTTATGGAAGTAAAGGGCGTGACATTGGAACAAAATAGTCTATGTATGTTTCCCGACGCGCCTACACTGCGTGGCGTGAAACACATAGAGGAGCTTATAAAGGCAAAGGGAGAAGGATACGGAGCATATATAATGTTCTTGGTGCAAATGGAAGGCATGAAGGCCTTTGTCCCTAATGTGGAGATGCACAAGGATTTCGGAGATGCCCTTAAAGATGCAATGGATGTAGGTGTAAATGTTTTGGTTTACGACACCGTTGTGAGAGAAGGGGAAGTTCTCTTCGGCAAAAAAGTGGAGCTTATGAAATGGTAGAGATAAGAAAGGCGAAGAACACAGATATGTCGGAGGTCTTAAGGATTTACGACGATGCTCGCGTGGAAATGAAGGCATCAGGCATAAATCAGTGGCAAAAGTCGGGGCCGGGATGGGAAAGTTTTTTGTCCGACCTTGCAAATGAAAATCTATATGTGGCGACAGTTGGAGAGAAGACAGTAGGCGTCTTTACCTTGGAAGGAGAGGACGAAAACTACAACAAGGTCTACTTGGGCAACTGGGTTTGGGACGAAAAATATTTTTCAATTCACAGATTTGCCGTGGCGAAAGAATTTCTGAGCAAAGGCTACGGCAAGCTGATCTTTAATGAAATTTTTAAACTTGCAAAGGACGAAGTGAAACTTCTTCGCATTGACACTCATATAGAAAATTTTAAAATGCGAAAATTAATTGAAGGCACAGGTTTTGAATTTAGAGGTATTGTCATAATTAAGGACGGCACGGAAAGACTTTGTTACGAAAAAAGAATAAAATAATTTGTTTTTACACTTGCTATTTAAATTCTACAAGAGTATAATCAATGAAAATAACAAAAAAGACAGGTGCAAGAAATTGTATCAAAGGTCTTTTTTTTTTGAGAATTAGGAGGATATTATGGACAACGTAGGAGGTAAGATTGTGGAAAGAAATGTAGCTGTGGACCGTGCGAAAAAAATTATTTTGGCTTTGCAACATATGATTGCAATGTTCGGTGCAACGGTACTGGTACCTTTAATTACAGGATTTGATGTGGGAACCGCTCTTTTCTGTGCAGGTTGTGGAACTTTAATTTTCCATTTTTGCACTAAGAAGAAGGTTCCCGTTTTTTTAGGCTCTTCATTTGCTTTTATACCTGTCATAACTTATGTGGCTGACACTTACGGATCTTTGAGATACGCACAGGGCGGCATAGTCGTGGCAGGTTTTTTATATGTTATTATTTCTCTAATTATTAAAAAAGTGGGATCGGAAAAAGTTGAGAGATTTTTCCCGGCGCAAGTTGTAGGCCCAATGATTATTGTAATCGGCTTAAACCTTATCCCCAATGCTTTTCAAATGGCAAGTGAAAACTTTTATGTAGCAGGTATTACCTTCGGATGCGCAGTGCTTCTTTCAAAATTCGGCAAAGGCTTTTTGAAACAACTTTCAATTATCATCTCAGTAATCTTAGGTTACATTATAGCTTTAAAATTTCACTTGGTAGATTTAACTGCAGTACATGAAGCAAGTATCTTACAAATTCCCAAGTTCCAACTTCCAATCTTTGACTTAGGTGCCATCTTGGTAATAGTGCCTGTAGTTATGGCTGTATTTATGGAACACATTGGAGATATTACAACAAACGGTGCCGTTGTAGGCAAGGACTTTGTAAAAGACCCCGGCCTTCACAGGACACTACTTGGTGACGGTCTTGCAACAATGTTTGCAGGTCTTGTAGGTGGCCCCGCCAACACTACCTACGGTGAAAACACAGGCGTTCTTGCAATTACCAAAAACTACGACCCGAGTATATTAAGACTTGCGGCGGTATTCGCAATTATATTGGGCTGTGTGGGAAAAATCGGCGGCTTTCTGTCAACTATTCCCACTTCCGTAATGGGCGGCATATCAGTAATGCTCTTCTCAATGATTGCAGTAGTCGGTGTTAGAACTATAAAAACTGCGGCAATGCAACAAAGACTTGATATAAACTTTAAAAACATCTTGGTCATGGCGGCAGTAATAATTATAGGCTTAGGACCTCACGCGGGCCTTAATTTGGCAATACCCATTTCCGAAACAGTTTCCATCAGCGGCCTTTCCCTTGCGGCAATAGTAGGGGTTGTCCTTAACTTAATCTTACAAAGAATCGTTGATAAAAATATTTAATCCATGACTTAAATAAAAATATCCCGCGAGTTAAATCGCGGGATAATTTTTGCTATTTAATACTTGCTTGGTAAATGGATTCAATGCTTTCATCCATAAGCTTGTCAAACTCTTCATCACTTTGGTTAATGTTTAGTCCTTCAGTAAGAGCTCTTGAAAATGATGCAATCATGCCTTCATTTTGTGCCAAGAGTTCATTTGACTTTTCTCTCGTGTATCCGCCGCTTAGTGCAACGATGCGAACAACTTGCGGGAATTCGTAAAGGTCTTTAAACAAATTCTTTTTAGTTGGAATTGTAAACTTAAACATTACAAGAGTATCTTCAGGTAGAGCCTTTAACTCTTTAACAACACAGTCGTAAAGTTTTTCTTCTATTTTTTCCTTTTCAGGTGAATTAATGTCAACTTCCGGCTCGATAATCGGAACAAAACCTGCGGCCGCAATTTTCTTTGCGTAGTCAAATTGTTGAGCCACAACTTTTTCAATCATCTCTTCGTCATAAGTCTTAATTAAAGATCTCATCTTTGTGCCGAAAATATTTCTTTCCTTCCCTTGTTTAAGAAGTTCGTCCAAGGACTTCATTTCCTTCATAAGTTGAGAGCCTTTTTCCAAAGGAGCAAGGCCTTCGTCCACTTTAAGTATGGGGACGATGCCCTTTTCTTCCCACAAATAGTCGGCAGTAAACTTGCCGTCAATTTTAGAATTCATAGTGTTTTTAAACAAAATTGCCGCCAAAATTCTGTCGGAATTAAAAGCCTTTGACTTAATAATTCGAGTTCTCATTTCGTGAACTTTTTCAAACATTTCCTCGTCGTTTTTGTATTCGTCTTCCATTACACCGTAAAGTCTTAAAGCCTTGGGAGTAGAACCGCCGCTTTGATCCAATGCAGCTACAAAACCCTTGCCTTCATTCATGCGTAACAATTGTTCTTTATTCATTTTTACCTCCGAATATTGTGTGATACTTCCAGTAAATTGCGGACACATGTCCTCTTAAGATAATTATAGCATAGGAAGAGAGGAGAAATAAAAATAAGCATAAAAAAAACACTACCTAAGTAGTGTTGGTCGGGGCGAGAGGATTTGAACCCCCGGCCCCATGGTCCCAAACCA
>CABTXP010000068.1 GCA_902488815.1 uncultured Eubacteriales bacterium
GCCCCCCGGTCTTCAAAACCGGTGAGAGGGGTGAAGAGCCTCTCGGGTGAGTTCGATCCTCACATGCTCCCGCCAGAGCCTCGCGGCCGTGTGCCGCGGGGCTTTTTGAAAAATGTGGATTTCCCTCTTGACAGAACGGAGGGAAGCTCATATAATACTACTGTTCGCGACGTGAGCCACACAACTTCATATCCGGGTGTAGCGCAGTTGGTAGCGCGCATGGTTCGGGACCATGAGGCCGGAGGTTCGAATCCTCTCACTCCGACCATTTTTTTTGCAATAAAATAATTTTAATATTGGAAAACAAATTATAGTATGTACTTACAATAAATTTGCACAAAAAAAGACATGAAATCATGTCTTTATTTTTTATTTGCCTGTGCCTTCAAGAATTTGATAGTATGCCCAGTGATTTTTGTTCACGTCTTTAAAAGGATTTACCGAATACTTGTCCAAAAATTCCATGTCCGGCGTTCTGTTGGCAACTTTTACAAGTACAGATAGGGCTTCAGCTCTTGTTATGGCTTTGTCGGGATCGAACTTGTTCTTGCTTTTGCCGTTCATATATCCGCCGCTTACCATTTGAGCTATTGGGTTGTAATACCAGTCCGTCGTCTTTACGTCTCTAAATGCTATGTCTCCCGGCATATCCAAATTTAAATATCTTGAAACCAAGGCTGCAAATTCCGCCCTGGATATTTTTTTGTTGGGCTTAAATGTACCGTCTTTGTATCCTGAGATATAGTTGTTCTTTTCCATGTATCCTACCGCATCTGCATACCACATTTCCTGATCCACATCTGAGAAAGATGAGTATTCGCCTACCGGGTCCTTGCCCAGGTCTATCCTCGATATTATCATGGCAGCTTGAGCCCTTGTAAGAGAGCCGTTGGGCGAAAATTTATCTTTTGAAATTCCGTTCATTATAGGGTATCTTATGATCTTTTGTGATTCGTCTATTTCTTTTACGGCTTTTTGAATTTCATCGTCGGTGACATTTGTCTTAACTTGCATGTATTGACCATATGCCACGGCCGCCATGTGTCTTGCGGCATTTTCTTTTGACGCTTTGCTCACATTTAACTTGCGACCGAAATTTACAAAGTCGTTTAATTTAATCATTACGGAACCGTCTGGAGGAGTTATATTTGCCACGGGCTCTTCTCCCGTGTCGTCTTTACCTCTCACCGTGATTTTGTCCGCAATAATTTGAAACTTGCCGTCTTTATAATAATTCACTTCTATTTGCAAAACATCTCCTACTTTTAACACAGGAAGTTTTGCCGTGAAGTTGCCCTTGTTGTCACTAAGTGCAGTAGCTATAGGCATTTCGTCTTTTTTTATAATTATGTCTGCACCCGGCTCCGTCTTTCCCTTAAGTACTTTGTCATTTACCTTTACAGGACTTAAAGAAAGTGCGGATTTCAAAGGCTTAGTAGATGACTCAACATCTTTTTGAGTGCTGTTTTCTCTGCCTTGATTGTCAACGGTAGTTAAGACAAAGGAGTTTTGAAATTCTCCTCCTGCCGCAGGAGTAATAACTTCTGTATAAATTGCAATTTCTGTTGTATCTTTAGACAGTCTTTTTGTATCCCCAACTGAAATTGTAATGATATCTCTGCCAAGTGTTTGTAAACGTGAGTTGTTAATTTCATAGGAAGGGTCGTTGTTCTTAACACTTGTGCCTAAAATCTTTAGATTTGAGTCCATCATCAGCGAGACGTTAAAGCTTTCGTATTGTCTCTTGGCACTTTCAGGCACGCGTATCTTTAAAGTGTATTCCAATTTTTGGCCCGTCGCCGCCTTTAATACCGCCGGCTGTTCCAACGTAATATTAATATTCTCTTCTGCAAAAACACTTCCCATAAGAAGTGTGAGTATTATTAAAAATGTTACAAAAAGTTTTTTCATAAATGCCCCCTTTTTTTTCATTATATCCTAATAAATAGTTCCTTAGGCAGTTTTATGGATTTGTTACAAAAATTTAATATAAGGATGAGTTTCGGGGCATAAAAAAACAAGCCCGAAGGCTTGTTGTTCGTTTTGTTGTCTTATGCAAATAGGGGCCACAAGTATCTCAACAAGAATATAATTGCAAGAATATACATTAGTGGAGAAATTTCTTTGTGTCTTCCTGTTAAAAGTTTAATAACTACGTATGAAATCATACCTACTGAAATACCTTCCGCAATTGAATATGCAAAGGGCATAATAATCATTGTAAGAAATGCAGGTACTACTTCAGTGTAGTCGTCAAACTTAATGTCTTTAATAGGGCTCAGCATGAACATACCTACCATTACAAGTGCAGGTGACGTTGCTGCTGAAGGTACTATTGAGATTATCGGGAAGATAAATAACGCAAGTAAGAAGAAGAATCCGGTTGAAAGAGCAGTAAGTCCTGTTCTTCCTCCATCCGCAACACCGCTTGCAGATTCAACAAAAGTTGTAACTGTACTTGTGCCGAAAAGAGCTCCCACCGTTGTGCCCACAGCATCGGCAAAAAGTGCCTTGCCTACTCTGGGAAGTTTGCCGTTTTCGTCAAGTAAGTCCGCCTTTGTTGCAACGCCTGTAAGTGTTCCTACCGTGTCAAATATATCTACGAATAAAAATGTAAACAAGATACTGAACATTTCAAATGAAAATATGTTGTGGAACTGAACTTTAAATGCAACAGGTGCCATTGACGGCGGAAGTGAAAATATTGATCCGCCTTCAGGGAAGTGTGTAACTCCCAAAATAAGTGCAAGAATTGTAGAAGCTACAATACCTATTAAAAGTCCGCCCTTTTTATTTTTAGCTGTAAGAAGAGCCATAATCAAAAGTCCGAAGAAAAATACCGCGCTGTTAGGTGAAAGTAAATCTCCAAAGCCTAAAATAGTGCCTTCTCCTTGTTGAATAATACCTGCTGAAGAAAGTCCGATTAGAGAAATAAAAAGTCCGATACCGACTGAAACGGCGTTCTTTAACGATCTGGGTATAGCGTCAAAAATTGCTTCTCTGACTTTGAACAATGACAGAATTAAAAATACCACACCTTCCAAGAATACGGCTGTAAGTGCAAATTCCCAATCATATCCCATACCTAAACATACGGTGTAAGTAAAGAATGCGTTAAGACCCATGCCCGGTGCAAGAGCAAATGGATAATTTGCAATAAAGCCCATTAAAATAATTGCTATAACTGATGAAAGAATTGTCGCGGTAAATACTCCGCCCTTGTCCATGCCTGTTTCTGCAAGCATATTCGGGTTGACAATTAAAATGTAGCTCATTGTCATAAAAGTTGTAAGTCCTGCAACAATTTCAGTTCTCACACTTGTGTTATGAGCTTTCAGTTTGAATGTTTTTTCAAAAAAACCTTCGTTTACATTATTCATCTTTAACCTCCTGAATAAATATACAACTGCTTACGGACAAATTTTATCATAACAAGAAAATTTGTCACTAATTTGTATTAAAATAGAAACCTTTTCATTAAAAAAATTTTACTTTAAAATAATTATTCTTTTACAAAGAAAAAAAGACCGCACTGCGGTCTTTTGAGGTGTTTTATTTTAATTCCATTAACTTCGGTCCGTTTAATCTTATTCCCGGGCTCATTGTAGATGAAAGTGTAACGCTCTTTAAGTAACGTCCCTTTGATGCAGCCGGTTTAGATTTAATAATTGCAGACATAATTGTGTTAAAGTTTTCTTCCAATTTGTCTTGATCAAAAGATACTTTTCCGATAGGCACATTGATGATTGCCGCTTTGTCTACTCTGTATTCAACTTTACCTGCTTTAGTTTCTTCAACGGCTTTTTGTACTTCAAATGTTACTGTGCCTGATTTCGGGTTGGGCATTAATCCCTTAGGTCCTAAAATTCTACCGATTCTACCTACCATACCCATCATGTCCGGTGTAGCTATTACTACATCAAAGTCAAACCAGTTTTCTTTTTGAATTTTTTCAACGTATTCTTCCGCTCCTGCATAGTCTGCTCCTGCGTCTAAAGCTTCTTGAACTTTGTCGCCTTTTGCAAGTACCAATACTTTTACGGAACGTCCTGTACCATGTGGAAGTACTACTGTACCTCTAACTTGTTGGTCAGC
>CABTXP010000069.1 GCA_902488815.1 uncultured Eubacteriales bacterium
AGAGACAAATTTTTGACTTTGTTAACGGTGCAATATATGCACTTGACGGAGAGATTAAGAATGTCAACAAAGATATATTTGTTATAGCTCCTCACAATGTAGAAATAGAAGGACTAAAAGACGAACTTAAAAACTCAGGTGTGCTTCCCTGGTGAAAGACATTTTACAAAGAGAGTTTTATAGCAATTTAGATCCTAAATATAAAACTGTACTTAACAGAGTGGTGGATATGTGTGACATTGTCTCGAAAACTCATATAGGTAAAGTCACAGACTTTTTAGATCCCTATGAGCAAGAGTTGGCAATAGGTATACTTAACACTTATAATAAAATTCAATATGAATTAGTTGGAGGATACAATTACGCTGAGAGAAAGGTAATTTGTATCTTTCCTTTTTATGAGGAAAATTTTGAATCCGATGTAAAAATTATAGAAATATCGGGAGAAGTTGGATCTCACAGAGATGTCTTAGGCTCCATGTTAGGCCTTGGAGTAGTGCGTGAAAAGTTAGGAGATATTTTAGTCTTTGAAGACAGGGCCTATGTATTTATAAAGTCCTCTTTGTTGGAATTTTTCTTATTTAATTTAAAAACTGTTGGAAGAAATAAGGTAAGTGTGAAAGAAATTTCAGCAGAGGACCTTAAACTTCCTGAGCCTGAATATATTGAGAAGGCCGTTACCATTTCGTCTCTGCGACTGGATACATTTTTGGCAGGAGCCCTAAACTATTCAAGGTCCAAGGCAAATGATTTGGTAAAAAGCGGGAGAGTAAAGTTAAACTTTAAAGAGGAAACCAATCCCTCAACTGAGGTAAGTGAAGGTATGACAATTTCTGTCAGAGGCTTCGGCAGAATTATATTTGATAGATTAAAAGGAAATACAAGAAAGGGAAAATATTTAATAAATATTAAGATACCGAAATGATTTATTTTTTAATAACAATTGCAGCAATAATAATAGATCAAATAACTAAACACTTGGCAGTTGTGCACTTGAAAGGCAACGAGCCCAAGGTTATAATAGAGGGTTTTTTCAAACTATTTTATTTGGAAAATGCCGGCGCCGCTTTCGGAATGTTTCACGGCAAGCAAGGTTTTTTCTTTGCTATAACTGTTGTAGTAGTCGTAGCAATAACTTATGAAATGATCAGACTAAAGCATACCAATCCTTTTCTGTCGGTTATTCTCGCACTTATACTTGGAGGCACAATAGGCAATTTTATTGACAGGATTAGATATTCTTATGTTGTGGACTTTTTAAGCTTTACATTTTTCGGCAAAGACTTTGCCGTATTTAATGTGGCAGACATGTGTATTACCGTTGGGGCAATATTACTTTTAATTTATATAATAATTTTTGATAAAGATGGAAAAAATTAAAATTACAGATCTTAGTGATGTAGATTTAAGATGTGATGTATATCTTTCAGACTACTTAAGCACCACAAGGTCGCAGATAAAAAACTATATGACTTCCGGCGAAATTATTGTAAACGATAAAGTTGTAAAGTCCGGCTACAAATTAAAATTAAATGATGAAATTTTAATTAATATTGTTGAAGTGCCGGTTATACCGGAACCTGAAAAAATGGATATAGATGTTCTCATTGAAGATGAACACATGGCAATTATAAGAAAGCCTCAAGGGCTTGTAGTCCATCCCGGAGCCGGCAACAAAACAGGCACTTTGGTAAACGGACTTCTCTACAGATTTAAAAACTTGTCAAGAATTGATCCTGAAAGGCCGGGCATTGTTCACAGGTTGGATAAAGATACAAGCGGCCTGATGATAATAGCAAAGACAGACGAATTCCACGAAAAAATTGTAGAGCTTTTTAAAAGCAGAGATATAGTGAAGAAGTACTTAGCTTTTGTTCACGGCAACATTTATGAAAACGGGGTAATTGAAACCAATATCAGTAGGAATTATAAAAATCGTCTTAAGATGGCGGCGACAAATGATGAGGGCAAGTACGCAAAGACATTTTATAGGCCGCTAAAAAATTTTGAAGGCTTCACTCTCTTAGATGTAGAAATATTTACCGGACGCACTCATCAAATAAGAGTTCATATGGCACACATACATCATCCTGTAGTAGGTGATTCGGTATATGGAAGACAAGATAAATTTAATACGAAGACCCAGCTTCTTCACGCATATTATTTAAAATTTATTCATCCTATTACTTGCGAAGTTATTGAAGTGGAAGATAAAGTGCCTGATAGATTTATAGAATTTGAAAAGAAGTTGTAATACTTGGGGATATTTAATACTTTAATAATTTTTAATAAATGATTAAATTTTAATTTTTTGAAATTCTGTCCTTTATATATTTAAAAATTTTTATAATTTAATGTATAAAAAGTTGTAATCAGTTTAAATTTACTATAAAATATATTTGTGGTAGGTTGGCTTTAGGAGGAATGAATAGATTGATGGATGAGATTAAGAAGAAAGAGTACGAAGAAAAATCGTCACTTTTAAAAGTTATGTCTAATCCGATAAGGCTTTGTATTTTACATAAGTTATTAATAAAAGGCGAATGTAACGTCAGCTACTTAACTGAGTGCCTATGTGCATCTCAGTCCACCATATCCCAACATCTTGGAAAGATGAGAGATTTGGGAATTGTATCGGTAAAATACGAAGGTACTTTTTCGAATTACAAGTTGAACAACAAAATGATTGAAGATGTTTTGTTGACAATTTTTAAAGACGAAACAAAATAAGAAAGCCATGAAAAAGAGATATAGTAATTGCTATATCTTTTTTTGGGTATGAGGTTATTATGAAAGACTTAGATAAGATAATTAATTTTTGCGTTGAAATGGACAAACTAAAAACTATATACAGACAGACGCCAATCATCACGGAAGATAGATACGAAAATGACGCGGAACATTCATTTCACGTTGCTTTAATGGCGGCAATGCTTAGTGAGTATGCCGACAGAGAGGTAAACACATGTAAGGTAGTGCAAATGCTTTTGGTACATGACTTGGTGGAAGTCTATGCAGGGGATACCTATGCCTATGACGAAGAAGCTAAAAAGTCTCAAAAGGAGAGAGAGATGAAGGCAGCCGAAAAAGTTTTCGGTATGCTGCCGGAAGAACTTGGCGAAAAGTTTAAGGGTTTATTTTTGGAGTTTGACGAAATAAAAACCGACGACGCCTTATTTGCCAACACAATAGACAGAATTCAACCTATGATGCTTAATTTTTATGGCGGAGGCGGTTCGTGGAGGGAACACCATGTGCCTATTGAAAAAATATATAAGAGACTGGAACCTGCAAAGGAAATTTCTACAGAACTTTATAATTTCGGTAAGAACATGGTAGATAGTTTTTATGAAAAGGGATTAAAATGAAAAAATACGATGTAATTATTGTTGGCGCCGGGGCAAGCGGTGTATTTGCAGCTTATGAATTTACAAAACTAAATACTGACCTTAAAGTACTTGTAATAGACAAGGGAAACCCTATTGAAAAGAGAGTATGTCCTATAAAGACCGGCAAGGTTAAAACCTGTATAGGTTGTGTGCCCTGTAATATTATGAACGGATACGGCGGAGCGGGAACACTTTCTGACGGGAAGTACAATATTACTACCAGCTTCGGTGGAGAAATGCACAAGCTTTTAGGTAAAGAGAAATCCTTAGAGCTTATGGAATATGTGGACCAAGTCCTTTGTACCTTTGACGGCGGTGATGTGACTCTTTACTCTACAATGAATTCTGACTTAAAGACACAATGTCTTAGAAACGATTTGCACTTACTCAGCGCAAAGGTAAGGCACTTCGGTACGGATAGAAATATTGAAATTTTAAAA
>CABTXP010000070.1 GCA_902488815.1 uncultured Eubacteriales bacterium
CCAATTTCTCTTCTGCCGGGACCTCTTACAGGTCTTGTATCTCCAACACTAAATGGCGGGAAATTATATTGGTGCATGTATCTCTTGGGAGTGTCGTCGCCAAGTCCGTCAATTTCTTGAACTTCTGACAGTCCTGCCAATGTTACAATTGAAAGCACTTGTGTTTGACCACGAGTGAAAAGACCTGAGCCGTGAGTTCTGGGCAGATATCCTACTTCTGATGTAATGGGTCTTATTTCAGTTAGTGCTCTTCCGTCAGGACGAATATCATCTTCCAATATTTCACGTCTTACTTCGGCTACTTCAATTTCTTCCATAACTTGAGATATGTCTTTGCCGTATTCGTCCATATCATCTTCAAAGTGTGCTTTAATATCTTCAAAAGCAGCATCTATATTTTCAATTCTTTGAATTTTGTCGGGGTTATTTACAGCTGCGATAATTTTATCTTTGCCGTATTCAGTGACTTTATTTCTAATTTCTTCATTAGGCGTAAATACTTCATAAGTAGTTTTTTCTTTGCCCACTTCTTTTTGAATTTCTTCTACAAACTCGCAAATCTTTTTAATTTCTTCATGAGCTTTTAAAATTGCACCTAACATTTCTTTTTCAGTGACAATGTTTGAACCTGCTTCCACCATCATAATCGCATCTTTAGTACCTGAAACAACTAAATTAATGTCACTTAAACCTCTTTGTTCCGCATTGGGATTAACTATATACTCGCCATTTACATAACCCATCAAAACAGATCCCGTAGGTCCTTCAAAAGGTATATCTGAAATAGTAAGTGCTATTGATGAGCCGATCATACCAAGTATGTCCGGAGGGCAGTCTTGATCAACGGAAAGCACTGTGGCTATTACCTGTACATCATTTCTATATCCTTCAGGGAAAAGCGGTCTAATAGGTCTGTCAATTAGTCTTGCTGAAAGAATAGCTTTGTCACTTGGACGGCCCTCTCTCTTTATAAATCCTCCGGGTATTTTACCTACAGAGTACATTTTTTCTTCAAATTCAACACTTAAAGGGAAAAAGTCGATTCCCTCCCTCGGTTTATTAGATGCAGTTGCAGTTACAAGCACTACAGTATCTCCGCAAGTTACAACACAAGCTCCTCCTGCTTGTTCCGCAACCTTGCCTATGGATACTTTTAAAGTTCTTCCTGCAAGATTCATCTGAAAAACTTTTTCCATAAATCCTCCTTAAAAATAAAGAGCGGTTTCCCCGCTCTTACTATCCTCTTATTTCCAATCTTTCAATGATGCTGCGATATCTTTCAATATCTTTATCTTTCAAATATCTCAGTAAGTTTCTTCTCTTACCAACCATTTTTAAAAGACCTCTTCTTGAGTGATGGTCTTTCTTGTGTTCTTTTAAGTGTTCGTTAAGTTCATTAATTCTCTTTGTAAGAATTGCAATTTGAACTTCCGGACTTCCTGTGTCACCGTCGTGTAATTTGTACTCGTCAATAATTATTGTTTTTTCTTCTTTACTTAACATATTTTCCTCCTAAAATTTTAATATACCTAATCCAAGTTAAGGGCGAGGTCTCACATAACATAGATTAGCTAATACTCGATTATATTATCATACAGGCGTGTGTTTGTAAACTACCTGTTTTTGACCCTTTCCACATCTTTTCCTATTTGAGTAAATAATTCTTCAACAGAACTAAATACCATTTCAGGTCTAATAAAATCTATAAATTCAACAGAGATTTCTTTTCCGTATATATCTTCATGAAAGTCTAAAATAAAAGTTTCAATTTTTAACTCTTCATCGTGAGTAGTAGGATTAGTCCCTACACTCGTTGCGCCCTTATAAGTTTTCCCATTTATAATCACATTAGTATCATAAACGCCGAACTTAGGCACTACATAACTTGATGAAAACTTTAAATTTGCAGTTGGGTAATTCATTTTAGTAGCTAAGTTTTTACCGCTGACAACAACGCCTTTAATAGTAAAGGGGTGTCCTAACATTTCCATAGCCTCTCTTACATTACCCTCTTTAATTTTATTTCTGATAAGAGTGCTGGAAACTAATTTATCTCCAACGTATACAGGTTCTATGACCTTTAATTTAAAATCTTCGGTAGAGGAAAGTGATTTTAAAAGTTCAACATTTCCCATTGCCTTATAACCGAATTTATAGTCAAATCCGACTACAATGCCCCTAATTCTCAAATTTTCTTTTAAAAACTTAACTACAAAGTCCTCAGGCGACAAAGACATAAAATCTTTTGTAAATTCAATCTCATAAATTACATCTATGCCAATTGACTTTAAAATTTCGTCCTTATCTTCATTTAAAGTTATAAGATCGTCATTTTTGTCTTCTAAAATTGTGTTGGTATGGTTTTTAAAAATCAGTACGGAAGACTTTACTCCCATATCTCTTGCCATCTTTACACAATTGACTATTAACTCCCTATGACCTACATGTACCCCGTCAAAATTGCCAAGAGCAATTACACTGTCAAAATCAGCAGAGTATTCCTTTGTAATTGATATAACTTTCATCTATCCACCTATAATCAGTTTTTTTAATTGCAATTCAGGCGTATCTTTCATTCTAATATATCCGATGCCGATAAATTCACCTTTGCAATATATCCTAACTTCTTCTCCAATATTAAAATCAGTTTTCTTCATTCTGAACTGAAGTCCGTTTTTCATTCTATCGTAAAAATAATCAGGCACAATAAACTTTTTCATATTTGAAAGAGCTTCCTCAATAGAAATTAATCTTGCCTCTATTTCTTCTCTGCTTAATTTTTCCAAATCATCAAGCGAAATGGCATCTTCTACATTAAAAACTCCAACTTTTGTCCTTCTTAAGTCGCTCATAGCAGCATAGGAAGATAAATCCCTTCCCATGCTTTGTATGAGCGAACGAATGTAAGTGCCTGATGAACATTTAACTCTAAAGCAGACCTCTCCCGGCTTATTATTCAAAACTTCCGTTTCAAAAATTTCAACTTCTCTTTCCGGTATTTCAACTTCGATTCCTGCCCTTGCATACTCATAAAGTTTTTTACCTTTAACTTTTATAGCCGAATAAATAGGCGGCTTTTGAGTGATTTTACCTTTAAGATTATCAATGTAATTAATAACATCCTCATCAGAAGGTATGTTGTCCGTCTTTGCTAAAACATCTCCTGTAATGTCATAGGTTGTGTATTCACTACCGAACACCGCCGCCCCAATATACTCCTTGTAATCAGCTACAATATAATTTGATATTTTGGTGCCTTCACCAATCAACAAAGGTAGCAAGCCTGTAGCTATAGGATCAAGCGTGCCGGTATGACCGATTTTTCGTGTGCCTAATATTCTTCTGACCTTATTGACAACGTCATGAGAAGTTATGCCTTTGTCTTTATCTATTAAAAGAATTCCGTTCATTGTATTTGTTTTTCAATTTCTGACAAGACTGATTTTTCTACATCTTCAATTGAACTTTCTACAGTACAACCGGCAGCCTTCATATGTCCGCCCCCATTAAATGCCAGTGCAACCTTTGAGCAGTCGAAACTGTACTTACTTCTTAAAGATAC
>CABTXP010000071.1 GCA_902488815.1 uncultured Eubacteriales bacterium
AAATTTGCTTATCTATTTTTTCTCTGTCGATTATTATATCGCAAATTGTTCGATCTATATCGTAAACCGGAATAAGGTTGCCTTGCGGTGATTTTATTTCTGCCTTTCCTATTTCGTATAAATCTTTTTTTACATAGTGAACTTGTAGATCTTCATATCTTTTCTTGATGTGACTTGCATTATAGCCTTGGGGTACAGATATATGAAATACATTTGGTGTCCTGTCGGATAAGTCGTGGAGGTATAGGGATGTTTGGTGGGAAAATATAATTCGATTACTATTAGATGATATTAAAACAAATTCGTCTATTACTTTTCCTTTTAATTGATATAGTCCCGGTCTTAATCTTTCTAATTGTCCGCTCTTTGTTAATTCCGATAAATTATGCCTGGTATATCCAAGTTCTTCCGCTTCTTTGTTGGTTATTACTAAATTTGCTTGTATATATTCTTTAAGTGTATTCATAGTCCGCCTCCTCTCGTTTACGCTTTTATTATATGTTGTAAAAGCGAATATGTAAAGTTGACGCTACTGATTGATGCATGTATATCGGGGACATTCACCAGTCAAGCCGAGCTTGACAGGTGCAGGCGTGACGTGTGTCCCCTGAGAATGATGTAGGTAGTTAGTATATCGGGGACATTCGGAAGCGTAGCGAAGCGGTGCGACCGTGTGTCCCCTAAGAAACAAAGTAAATAGTTAAAATGAGTTGATTAACGACAAAAAATAAAAAGGCTTAGTCGTTTATCGAGTTGGTTTTGAGTTTAAAGACAGTTTTGAGGGGACACACGCTACGCGAATGTCCCCAATGACAAACAAGTGTCCCCTAAAAACAAAAATACCCTCCTTACTCCTAAAGTAAAGAGGGTATCAAATCTCAAACAGTTATTCAGTTTCAGTTTTAATTTTTTAGGTATTATCTATTTAACTAGGATGGTTCTATAGATTGTAACTGTTTTGGATTTGTCGTTCCAAATTATGTCTTTGCCGTCTTGAAGGCCTAATGCTCTTGCTATATTTGCAATTGAAAGCATGGTCCTTCCCTTTTTGATTTCAGGTTTTACATCTCCTGTATATACCGTGCCGTTTATTATAATCTTGTCGGTGTCTACAGGTATTTCTACTTTAGTTGTACCGTCTAAAAGTACAACGGTTCTTGTGCTTTCTATCCACTCAACATCAAAGCCTAAGCCTTCTGCCACATATCTTACAGGAAGCATTGTTCTGCCCTCTTTAATATATGGTGCTACATCCATAATAATGTCTGTGGATATTCCGTTTAATTCTCTGTCCATTACATTCGTTCCAATTGTAAGTACAATTTTACGATCAATTTTCACCGGTTCTTCTTTCGGCTCAGGTGTTTCGTAAGCATAGTACCAACTTGGATAAATGATCCAAGGTATTGGGTATGGGTATGGACTTGGTGTCGGTTCCGGTGTCGGTGGTGTTGGTGGTGTCGGCGGTGTTGGTGGAACGCTTCCTTTGTCTTTCCAAACTGCTGTTACCGTTTTATCTCCATCTACCGTTATTTCATCGCCAATATTTTTTTCTTGCTGCCGCTTTGAAGCAAACGATAGACTATTTGGAAGGCCACATATGTTTTGCCTGTGCCTGTTGCCATGACAAATAGCAGTCTGTCTTTGCCCTTGGCTATCTCCTCTACAGTCTTGTTAATTGCAATTCTCTGATAGTATCTCGGCGAAAATGTATTTTGGCCTGAATAATAGGGCTGTTCTATAAGCTTTAATTCTTCTTCGGTGATACCTGCGCCGTCGTGTTTTCTCTTTTAAATCGACTGATGAGTTCATCTTCAGTGGGGAATTCGGACATGGAAAGTTCACGCACCTTTCCTGTTAAAAAGTCGTGCTCCATAAATCCGTCGCCGTTCGAGCTGTAGGCAAAGGGCAGGTCAAGCATCATTGCATACTCCATGGCTTGTTGCAGCCCGTGAGAAATGCTCTTGTTGTTGTCTTTGGCTTCTACAACGGCAATGGGATTGTTGTTATTTAAATATAGTATGTAGTCGGCTCTCTTCGGTTTTTCTCTCGTGTTGAGATTGCCGCGGATATTAATTTTGCCGTCTGTGATTCGAGTCTCCATACTGATCTTGTCCGGATCCCATTTGGATTTAATAGAGGGCGTTATGTAATGAAGTTTAATATCTTCTTCGGTCATTTGTTTTTTACTTAAAACTTTATTCATAAATAACCACCTTTGAATTGTAAATAGTTATAAATTCTCAGAAATTAATATTAACAATATATCTATATTATATAACATATTTAGCTAAACTAAATGGCTTATTCTCCACTTAACAAAATAGCACCTACTAATGTAGATGCTATAATTATCCCCTTCTTATCCAAGGTATTACTCTGTTTACTTTTTGAATATTTCATGCTCTTTTGACTTCGTATTCTTTCAATTTCATTTCTTCTCAACTATTGTTTTAATAGTTCAATAATTTCATCTTGCGCAACTCTTCCCTCTTTAAAAAATCTCACCAAGGGATAGCAGTGGCACATTCCTTTGCCTACGATTATTTCATATGGGACGTGATATTTTTCCATTGCTTTTTTAAATTCATCTGCAAAGGCGTAGAGGCATTCATTTTCGCCGTAATAAAAATATGTTTTCGGGAAGTCGGTGAAATCTCCCACCGTTCCGTAAAGCATATACTCGGGCAGGTCTGCGTCGCCTTTTGCGATTTCCCTTGCCGTCTTTATATATGTAGGATCAATCATTATGTCTTTGTGATTAAGTGCATTTAATCTTTCCCATATGTCTTTATTTTCACTTAGTGTTACGTCGGGTATGCCGCCGGGTGAAACTGAAATTATTTTGCCGGGCATATTAACAGGCCTTCCTATTGCGTTGTTGTGCAAAAATATTCCAAGAGCCAGGCAAGCTCCCGATGAAAATCCAAGGATACTTATGTTTTCAGCCTTATAAGTTTCCGTCATCAGCCTATAGGCTTCAAATGAAACTTCATATGTCTTATCAATTTTTACATCTTCCGAGCAAAGGGGGTAGAATAAAAACCAAACATCTTTGCCGGTTTGTTCCATTATTCTTTCCGACAAAGCAAAATCCAATTTGTCCGGCTGTGTAATCATTCCTCCGCCGAAGAGATATAGCACCGCTCCCTCTGCATGATTCTTATTTTTTTGATAGGAAATGAGCCTGCAACCCATTACGTCTCTTGCAATGAGATAATAATTTTTTCTCTCGGCTCTCTTCCTTGCCTTACCTAAATCAAATACCGCCTTTGCATTTTGT
>CABTXP010000072.1 GCA_902488815.1 uncultured Eubacteriales bacterium
ATTAAAAAAGAAAAGATTACCGATGTAATTATTTCATCAGTAGTGCCTTCCCTTATGTATACATTGGAGAGTATGGTGAGAAGGTACTTCGGCATCGAGCCTATAATTGTAACGGACAAAATTAAGACGGGGATAAATATTGAATACGACAATCCGAGCGAGCTTGGCGCGGACAGAATTGTAAATGCCGTAGCTTGTGTTAAAAAATACAAGGGACCGTATATTATCCTTGACATCGGAACGGCTCTTACATTTTGTGTAATAGACGAGGACAAAAACTACTTGGGTGGATTGATATATCCCGGTATAGGAATTGCCGCCGACGCACTTTTTAAGAGGACATCAAAGCTTCCGAGTATTGAAATAGTTAAGCCTGAAAGAGTAGTAGGCAAGAGCACGACCAAAAGTATGCAGTCGGCACTGTACTACGGATACACATCTTTAATAGACGGTATTATTTCAAAAATTATTGAAGAGATGGACTTTAAAGACGTGACCATAATTGGCACGGGAGGTTTCGCATCACTTTTACTCAAGGATACTAAGTACGACGTAATTATTGACCGCGGACTTACTTTGGAAGGCCTGAGAATGTTGTTTGAAATGAACAAAGACCTGTCTAAAAACATTGAGAAGGAAACAGAAGAATGAAAATAGGAGGCGTGGAGATTAAATCTCCATTTTTCTTGGCACCCCTTGCGGGCTTTAGCGACAAATCTTTTAGAGAAATTTGCAAAGAATATGCAGGGCTTATGTGTACTGAAATGATCAGTACCAAGGCCCTATATTTTAATGACAAAAAATCTTTTGAAATGCTTGAGAAATGTGAAGGGGCGAAGGAACAAGTACAGCTTTTCGGCAATGAGCCGGAAGTTTTTTACAATGTAATAAAAGAGCATATAAATAAGACGGACTTTGAAATAATAGACATAAATTTGGGATGTCCCGCGCCGAAAATTGTCAAGAATAAAATGGGCTCATATCTTATTAAGGAACCTAAGGTCGTAGGTGAAATAGTAAGAGCTTGCAAGGCTGCAACGGATAAACCTGTGACTATCAAAGTGAGAAAGTCTTTTGAAGAAATTGACTCCACTTTTGCCGTAGAAGAAGCATTAAAGGCGGGGGTAGATGCAGTATGTGTACACGGGAGAAGGAGAGAAGATTTTTACACCGGAAGGTCGGACTCCGATTATATTAAAAAAATCGGTGATTTAATTGACGTGCCTTTAATTGCAAACGGAGATGCGACTTCTTATGAAAGTGCAATGGAGCTTATGAAGTATACAGGTGCCGAGTTCGTATCCATAGGTAGAGGTGCCATTGGAAACCCCTTTATCTTTGAGGAGCTTTACAAAAAGTATTTCAATCTCCCATATGAAGGCCCCACGGACAGAGAGAGGATAGAGAAGGCCATAGAGCACTTAAATTTGATTTGCGAAATAAAAGGAGAGAGAGTGGGAGTAATGGAGATGCGCAAGCAGTTCCCCGGTTATCTTAAAGGCATGAAGGACAACAAAGCCGTGAGAAATAAAATCAATGCCCTTAACAAGAGAGAAGAAGTTGTTTCGGAACTTAAGAGATTATTAAGAGAATCTTGACAATTTCAACTCTTTAAGCTATAATTATGCGGACTTGAGGCGAAAGCCTTTTTATTTTTTATTAGGAGTAGATGAAATGGTAGAAAAAGATATTTTTTTCACTCGCGAAGGACTTGAAAAAATCGAGAATGAAATAGAATATTTAAAGACAGTTAGACGTAAAGAAGTTTCAGAGAGAATTAAAGTAGCTTTAGGCTATGGCGATTTAAGTGAAAACGCTGAATACGACGAAGCGAAAAACGAACAGGCACAAGTTGAAGAACGTATTGCAAAGCTGGAACTCATGGTTAGAAACGCCAGAATAATTGACGAAGACAGCTTAACTGACGATGTAGTTAATATCGGCAGCACAGTTAAAGTTAAAGACTTGGAAGACGACGAAGAAGACGAATTTGTAATAGTGGGAAGTGTTGAATCCGATCCTTTGGAAGGAAAGATATCCAACGAATCTCCCGTAGGTTCAAAATTAATCGGACTTAAAGTGGGAGATGTGGCGGAAGTAGAAGTTCCCGACGGAATTATAAAGTACGAAGTAATAGGCATATCCATATAGGAGGTTTAAATGGCCGGTCAAGAACAAAATTTAAATGAAATGCTTGTTATCAAGAGAGAAAAGCTTCAAAAGTTAAGAGACGAGGGCAGAGATCCTTTTGTAATAGAAAAGTACAATGTAGATGCATACAGCACCGACATTAAGGACAACTATGCTGAATTTGAAGGCAAAATAGTTTCAATAGCAGGCAGAATTATGTCCAAGAGAGGACACGGAAAAATTGCATTTTTAGATTTGCAAGATTCTAAAGGCAGAATTCAAATTTTTGCAAGAAAAGACGTATTGGAAGACCAATATCAAAATGTAAAAGATACGGACATTGGAGACATAGTGGGAGCAGTTGGTGAAGTATTTAAAACTGAAGCGGGAGAAATTTCCGTAAGAGCCGACGAATTCACCTTACTTTCAAAGTCACTTCAAATTTTGCCGGAAAAATGGCACGGCCTTCAAGATACAGACCTTAGATACAGACAA
>CABTXP010000073.1 GCA_902488815.1 uncultured Eubacteriales bacterium
ACGGAAAAATATGCTCACGTCACATTTTTCTTTAACGGCGGAAGAGAAGAGCCTTTTAAAGGCGAGGACAGAATATTGGTGCCTTCACCCAAGGTTGCCACATACGACTTAAAGCCGGAGATGAGCGCCTATGAAGTGACGGAAAAAGTTGTGGCGAAGATTTTGGAGAGAAAGTATTCTCTTATAATACTTAACTTTGCCAACACGGACATGGTAGGTCACACGGGATCACTGCCCGCGGCAATTAAAGCTGTAGAGGCTGTGGACAAATGCCTTGGCGAGGTCCTTCATGCCATAGAAGAAGTGGGGGGAGCCGCCCTTATAACGGCGGACCACGGCAACTGTGAAGACATGATTGACGACAAGGGCAACCCCATTACATCGCACACGACTAATCCCGTCCCCCTATATCTCTTCGGGGACGACAGAAAAATAAAAAACGGAAGACTTGAAGACATTGCTCCTACAATTTTACAGTTGTTGGACATAGAAAAACCGGAATTAATGACGGGTAAATCTTTAATAGGAGGATAAGATGAGTTTAATTTACAGTGTACACGCAAGAGAAGTTTTAGACTCAAGGGCAAACCCCACAGTTGAAGTGGAAGTTGTAACGGAAGACGGCGGCTTCGGAAGGGCAATAGTGCCAAGCGGCGCATCGACAGGTGCCTACGAGGCCGTAGAATTAAGAGACAATGAAAAGCATCGCTACATGGGCAAGGGAGTTTCAAAAGCCGTTCACAATGTAAACAATGTAATTGCTCCAAACCTATATGAATACGACGTCTTTGACCAAGTGGGCATTGACGAAATGATGATTGAATTAGACGGCACGGACAACAAAGGTAAGTTGGGCGCCAATGCAATTTTAGGCGTGTCAATGGCAGTGGCAAGAGCTGCAGCGGATGAATTAAATCTGCCTCTATACCAATACCTTGGCGGAGTAGGGGCAAGAGTTATGCCAATACCTATGATGAATATTTTAAACGGCGGAAAGCACGCCGACAACAATGTAGACATTCAAGAGTTTATGATTTTGCCTGTAGGCGCTCCTTCATTTAAAGAAGCCCTTCGCATGGGCTCCGAAGTATATCATCACTTGAAAAAAGTTTTGCAAGGCAAAGGCCTTTCCACAGGCGTGGGAGATGAAGGGGGCTTTGCACCGAACCTTGAAAGCAACGAAGAAGCCTTTCAAGTAATAGTTGAAGCCATAGAAGAAGCGGGATACACTCCGGGCAAGGATGTTGTACTTGGCATAGACGTTGCGGCAAGTGAAATATTTGAAGACGGCAAGTATTATTTTAAAGGGGAAGACAGAAAGTTAAGCTCCCTTGAAGTAATAGATTTTTACGAAGAAATGATTTCAAAATATCCCATCGTCTCAATTGAAGACGGCCTTTCAGAAGATGACTGGGAAGGTTGGAAACTTATGACTGCAAGAATTGGCAAAAAAATTCAAATTGTCGGCGACGACCTTTTCGTAACAAATGTGAAGAGACTTAAGAAGGGCATTGAAGAACATGCTGCCAACTCAATTTTAATTAAGTTAAACCAAATCGGCACGATTACGGAAACCCTAAGCGCAATTGAACTTGCAAAGATAAACGGATACAAAGTTGTCATCTCTCACAGATCTGGAGAAACGGAAGACTCTACAATTGCAGACCTTGCAGTGGCAGTTAACTCAAGACAAATTAAGACAGGTGCTCCTGCAAGAACGGACAGAGTTGCAAAGTACAATCAACTTCTGAGAATTGAAGATGAATTTATGGGACTTTCAATTTATCCGGGCAATATTTACAGATGAGATACTTAATATTTGTAAGACACGGAGAAGCCGAAGCATTATCAGGAGCGGACACCACGAGACACTTGACTGAAAAGGGTAGAGCTGATGTGAGAAGAAGCTTTGAAGTCCTTAAAGACTATTTAAAGGACAATGACTTTAAAATTTATTCCTCACCCGTCACTCGCGCTGTGGAAAGTGCGGAGGAAGGTTCGAAAATTTTGGGCCGGGACTTTAAAATCATAAGCCCTCTCCAAGGCGGCACCCTTGACAAGGTTGTAATGGAACTTGAAGGTGAATACAATGTATTGGTTTCACACCAACCCTTTATCGGAGATTGGATCTACGAGCTTACGGACAAACTTATAAAAGTGGAGAAAGGCTCCTACCACATAGTGGAGCTTCACAAAGAGTTCGGCTACAGAGGCAAGTTAATAGAATTATAAAAGATGAAGCAGGTTGAGCCTGCTTTTTTCTTGTAATTAGAACCCCCAGTTAGACTGGGGGTTCCGTTTAGCTTCAGCGATGAAAAACTGATAAAAAAGACCTCCGTGTTAAAATAAATTTGTGGTTTACCAAAACACAAAAATAACAGGAGGTCTTTAATGAATTTAAATCACACTCACAGTTTATCACATACAAAATGGAACTGTAAATATCACATAGTATTTGCACCAAAATATAGAAGAAAAGAATTTTATGGAAGCA
>CABTXP010000074.1 GCA_902488815.1 uncultured Eubacteriales bacterium
CTTTCTCCGTCTTTTGTAAAGGCAACTACTGACGGTGTAGTTCTGTTACCTTCTATATTTGGAATTATTATTGCATCGCCGCCTTCCATTACGGCTACTGCACTGTTTGTTGTTCCTAAGTCAATTCCTATAATTTTTCCCATAATCTTTTCCTCCTTATTTGGATACCTTAACCATTGAAGGTCTAAGTACCCTTTCGTCTATCATATATCCTTTTTGGAATACTTCCGTTACTATTCCTGATTCTACATCGTCCCTTTCCTCTACCATTACCGCATGGTGAAAGTTGGGATCGAATTTTTGGTTAAGTGCATCTATTTCAACAACGCCATTTTGTTTTAAATAATCTATGAGTTGTGTGTATATCATTTCAACTCCCTCATAGAAACTTCCGGCGGTATCTTTTTCAAGTGAAAGTGCTCTTTCAAAATTGTCCACTATGTCTAATAGACCTAAAGCTATTTTTTCAACACCCATTGCCAGGGCTTGGGCTCTTTCGTTACTCGTTCTTCTCTTGTAATTTATAAAGTCTGCCTGAAGCCTGACGTACTTGTCGTTAAGGTCTTGGTATTTTTCGGAAACGTCTTCTTCAGTTTCTTCTACAACATCTCCATCTACCGGTTCACCGTCAAAAATTTCTTCTTGAACTTCTTCTTGAACTTCTTCAGCAACTTCATCTCTTTCATTTTCCATATTTTCTTTTAAGTTATCCTTGTCCATTCTACACCTCACTTGTCATCAACTATATCTGAAAGACTCTTTGCAAATCCCGAGATCATATTAATGAGCTTGGGATAGTTAAGTCTGACAGGTCCTACAATTCCGATTTGACCGAAAGATGATCCGAAACTGAAATTAATCAAAGTCGATTGTTTCATGATTTCGTATGGGTTTTCCGAACCTATTACAATCTCATAGTCACTGTCAATGGAGTTTAAAATAACGTCAAGGAAGTTGTCCTTGTCATCTAAAAACTTCATAATTTCAAAAGCCTTGTCAAAGTCTTGAAACTCATCGTATATGAGCATGTTGGAAATCCCGTCGTAGTAAACATCTACAGACTTTACTTTTTTGTAAAAGCTCCTGCAGGATGCCAATACTTCTTTAATAAAGTCTTCGTGATTAATCATCTCGCCTCTTAATATGAGCTTAACTTCATCCAAAGATGAAAGCTCGACGCCTGAAAGTTGTTTGTTTAAACTTTCTGAAATCTTATTAAGAGTTTCTTCGGAAACTGTTTCCTTTGTCTTAATGAGAGTTTTTTCCACTTCCCCCTTGTTACCTATTATTAAGAGCAGGGCAACATTTTCTGAAATAGAAAAAAGTTGTATATACTTAATTGCCTTGTCCTCTTTCTTAGGGGTAACAATATATGAAGTCAGCTTTGTAGTGTCCGCCAAAAGTTTTGCAGTATTTTTATAAAGCTCACTTTGGGAATTGTAATCTCCAATTAAGTCTTTGCTTAAATTGTAATTTACATCTTTAAAGTCTAAGCCGTTAAGTATTTCATCCACAAAATACCTAAAGGCCTTGTCAGACGGTATCCTGCCGGAAGATGTGTGAGTCTTGTTTAAGTAACCCAAGTCTTCCAAGTCCGCCATTTCATTTCTAATTGTGGCACTGCTTACTCCCAAGTCATAAGCCTTGGAAATAGTTCTTGAGCCTACAGGTTGATTTGTGTGGATGTATGAATCAACGATTGCTTTAAGTATTTGCAATTTTCTATCGTCCATATTTATCACCCTTTAGTTGTTAGCACTCATCGTTACCGAGTGCTAACTATCTATATAATACATACATTTATTAAATGTGTCAAGTTTTTATATGTTAATTTTTTTATTATTTTATAAAAATAGCAAAAGTTTATTTGTTGCCCTTTATGTGCTAAAATCACAGTGTATTAAATCTTTTAATAGGAGGATTTATGAGCGAAAAACAAAAATACGTAAGAAACTTTTCAATAATTGCACATATAGATCACGGCAAGAGTACCTTGGCAGACAGATTAATCGAAAAGACCGGCATGCTTACCCAAAGAGAAATGAGTTCGCAGGTGTTGGACTCAATGGACTTGGAAAAAGAAAGAGGCATTACGATTAAATTAAAAGCCGTTCGCTTAGTCTATAAACATAAGGACGGCAAAGAATATATTTTAAATTTAATTGACACTCCGGGACATGTGGACTTTACATATGAAGTGTCTCGTTCCCTTGCAGCCTGTGAAGGTGCATTGGTAGTTGTGGACGCATCACAAGGTGTTGAGGCCCAAACACTTGCCAATGTTTACTTGGCAGTTGATCAGGACTTGGAACTTGTGCCGATTATTAATAAGATTGACCTTCCCGGCGCAAGACCTGATGAAGTTAA
>CABTXP010000075.1 GCA_902488815.1 uncultured Eubacteriales bacterium
AATGATCCATCAGGATATCCTGCTAGCATTGCAATTCCGTTAGCGTCAGATGGAACTGTAGTTCCTACTGAGATAACTCCGTTTGCCCAGTGCTTAGTATCTACGTCAGTGTAGATCTTCATAGCTCCTTGTAGTTTTTTAGCTAGGTCTTCATTACCATTAGCTAATACAAGTAGTCTTGTGATTTCGGATCTCTTGATATTCTTATCAAATCCGTAGTTTCCGTCTTCATAGCCTTCAACAAGTCCTTTGTCGATGATATATTGGATTTTATTTTGTTTTCCAACAATCTTTTCAACTTTTTCAGAAGATTCTGTTTTTTTAGTTTCTTCCTTCTTTGCTGGTTCGGCGAAGACACTTGTGAATGTTCCTAGTACCATTACTAGTGCTAGTACTAGAGAAATAATCTTTTTGTTCATTTGTCTTTCGACCTCCTTAAAAATTTTGTAGATTCTACAAAAGTCTCAAACTTTTGTCGCCGAGACTGAACAATCTCGACTCAGAGGTGACAAATAAATATCGCCTTATTTCTGGTTTTATTTAATTGTCATGTTCCTCTTATGTTTCTATTATACACTACATTCTTCCTTTGTAAAATTACAATTACATTACATAAACTTTCTTGTATTTGGGCTTTTGAAATATTTATGTAACATTGCTTTACTAGGGCTTATGTGGGGATAATAGAAATGGTCTTGGGAATATGTGTCTTAGGTCACTTTGTATTGGGCTGTCGCCCTGGACTAGTGTCCTTAGACCTTGTAATCCAAAACCGTATGTAAAATTATAACAAAAAGGTTACATTTTTGCAATTTCTTTTTCTTTGGGAGGGTAAGGGAGTGGAAAGCTTCGCTTTAAGAACAGAGAAAAAAAGTTATTTCTTTATAAATTATTTTTTTCTTATTAATTTTCTTTTTAAGGAGGTGGTAAAGGGGGCGGCAATGACACCTGCGTGCCCGAATGGGTACTCCACTCCCTCCTATAACCTCCCCCACACCCCCGTGCCCTGGCAGGGGCCTTTCCTTTACTTCCCATAAGCGGTCGTTAGCCTAAAGAAAAGAGGTTAACACAAATTTTTAAAGAAAAATTTGTGAACTGACCTACCAACAATTTGCTACGCAAATTGGGTTAGGTCATGTCAACTCGCTCGCTTAAAATTTTGCATTCAAAAAATTATCTGCTTAAAATAGTAGACTTTTATTCTCTTCTAATTTTTTGATCGCGACCGTCGCGCGAACCTAATCAACTCAAAGTTCGCTTCGCTCCTTTTCGTTGTTGGGGTTCTGCGGTTGAGCGAATGAATTTGCTTCGCAAATGTCAATAGCTCATTCACAGTTGAATTTTTTAACGGCTTCCTCCCTTTATGGGATCACTTGATAAGTTTACGGTTTTTTCCAAGATGTCTCTCACCTTACAACAGATATATTCTCTCAATAGTTTACTGTTGCGGCTAAGGGTGTTCTCCTTATAAGATAACTATGAGTTGAGCATTGTTGCAAAGTTTTTTTTAGATTTAAATTAAAACTCAACAACAAGGGATGAAATTTTGCTCATTTTTTATTATTTTCTTAATTTATAATGACAATGTGTTGACCATGCACGAAATTCATTTTATAATTTAGAAAAGGGGATGTGTTTATGTCTACTACAAATTTGAATATTAGAACGGATAAGAAAGTGAAGGAAGATGCTGAAAAGATTTTTGCAGAACTTGGTCTTAATATGACAAGTGCTATTAATATTTTTTTGAGGGCAAGTATAAGAGAGAGCGGCATTCCTTTTGCCTTAAAGCTTGATGTGCCTAATGAGGAGACAATCCTCGCAATAGAAGAAGCAAAGAGAATCGCAACAGATGATGGTGTGGATACTTTTGATAATATGGATGATTTAAGGAAAAGTTTGAAATAAAGCTAGTGCTTTTGATTTATGAATTAAGTTTTTTTCATTTATAAAGTATTTTTTATTTAAGGAGGGGGCATAGGGGGCGGCAATTCCCCCTCTACCCCCTCCTTTGACCTCCCCCAC
>CABTXP010000076.1 GCA_902488815.1 uncultured Eubacteriales bacterium
ATTTTTGAAAATATTTTAAAAAAGAGCAGGGGAGCAGTGCTTTTTTCCGCAACTCTTACTCCCATGAGCTACTACATGGAAGTTTTATCAAATAAAACCGGCAAGTACATGAGAGTTGAAAGTCCATTCCCACGGGAAAATTTAACTGTGAGGACGGCGCCTATTAAATGCACCTATAGATACAGAGATGAAAATGTGGCGAAGATTGCGGAAGAAATAAAAAATTTCACAGACACGCCCGGCAACTACCTGGTGTTTTTCCCATCATATGATTTTATGGAGAAGGTCTACGGCGAGTTTAAACAAAGCTCGGAAATTTTAATACAAGAGAGAAATATGAAGGAGTCGGAAAGGGAAGAGTTTATTTCAAACTTTAAGGAAGACACTTTTACCACGGCCTTTGCCGTCTTAGGGGGACCTTTTTCAGAGAGTATTGACCTTACAGGCAAAAGACTTACGGGAGTTGCAGTTGTTACCGTGGGCATACCTACCTTGACCTTTGAGCGAAATATTTTAAAAGATTTTTACGAAAACAAAAACAAGAGAGGCTTTCTCTACGCCTATATAATTCCCGGCATGTGCAAGGTGAACCAGGCGGGAGGCCGTGTCATAAGGACGGACACGGACAAGGGCCGCATCCTCTTAATTGACGAGAGATTTAACACATATCCATATAGAGACTTAATTCCTTCACATTGGAATTTAAAGCAATAAAAAAGGGGCATTGCCCCTTATATTTTTGACTTCTTAAAAGTAATTTCAAATATTATGTCGTTGTTGTCTTTTCGCAACGCGATTTTGCCGCCAATCATTTCCACAATGCCTTTGGCAACCTTCATGTCCATGGTGTAACACTTGTATCTTTCGTTTCTATAAATGCCTTTAAACTCGGCGTCTAAATTTTCAAAGCGTGAAGCCACATTGCTGCAGCTGATTTCCAATACAATATTATCCTCTGTGACATTTGCCCCGATGTTAAGACCTTTTTCCCATGGCAGATGTGAAATGACAAACTTAAACACGCGCCTTAAAGCATCGACCGTCCATGGGTAGTCACCTTCCACAGCCTCGTCACTTAAATCGCTTTTAACGGCAATTTTTTTGTTGACAATGTCCTCGTGATTGTAGTCCAAAGCACTTTCCACAGCTTCTCTCAAGAAGAAGTTGTCGTGCTCAGGCACAATGTTTTCGTTACACAGACGATAGTCAAGGATCAAGTCTTCACTTAAATCTTCCAAGTCCTTAATTGACTCGTCTAATTTGGAAAGGGTGGGGTCCAAGTTTCTAATCTTCATAAGCTCAACGTCCATAGCCATACTGCGCGTTGAGTCCTTAATGGAACTTCCCAAATCCTTTTGGAACATGTCAATGTGAGTTTCCAAATTTTTCTTGTTTTCTTTTGCCTCATTTACTTTATCAAGTAAAGCACTGATTTCATCGTCCAAGGCCTTAAAATTTTTATCTTTAAAAGGCGAGCTCTTCCTCTTGCCTGTCTTTATAAAAGTTATGGAATCCCTAACGTCTTTGCCTGAACCCTTGCCGAAGTGATTTGAAACTAAGTTGTAAATAATATAGACTGCAAGGGAAATTCCCACAATCCACGGCAATGATTTGTAAAAATAATTTAGGGGTGAGTAGCCTAAGGTCAGTAGAAAATTTTTGTTTTCCACCGGCGGCGGAAACTTTAAAAAGCTTGTATCATCAGGTAAAAATCTCGCGATTTTTGCGTATTCGGTAAATATTATATTGGAGTAATAGTAGGAAAATCCGGACAGCGCCAGTAAAGATAGTATAAAGACCCAAATGTTTTTGAGCTTTTTCATAATTACCTCCAATTCATTATATTTATATTATACATGTATTGGAAAAATAAAAAGTAACAAAATTATAAAAAACAATTAAAAGTTTCGACATGAAAGGAGTGTGTGCAAGTGGAATAGCATAATAGAGAACATCAAAATATTTTGAAATTTTTATTACGATTTAA
>CABTXP010000077.1 GCA_902488815.1 uncultured Eubacteriales bacterium
AAGACAACTTAGAAAAGAAAGAAACTTAACTCAAGAACAGTTTGCCGAAATTTTCGGAGTGACCGGCAGAACTATTTCCAGATGGGAAACGGGGACCAACATGCCGGACTTGTCACTCCTTGTAGAAATAGGCAAGGAATTTGATTTGAGTATGGACGAAATCCTTGACGGCGAAAGGCGGGATGCGGGAATGAAAGACATTCACGGAAATGAAAGGCGGGAAAGTGAAATGGATGAAAAGGAAGCAAAGACAATGGAAAAAGTAGCGGAATACACTGACAAAAATCAAAAAAAGAGAGACAGAAGATCGGGAATATTATTTATTATGGCGGCGGTTCTAAATATTTTGGCGGCGATAATGTCCGAGAGAGACTTTATATTTATAAATGAAGGTGTCCACGATTTTTTGAGAGGAACCTTTCAAGGGTTCGGCGTCGGAATTTTGATTACCGCAGGATTAATCTCCTTAGGGGTATTTAAAAGAGTGAAGAAAGAACTTCTTATAAGACAAATGAAGAGTGAATGAAAAGAGCGGAGAGGGATCTCCGCTTTTGTGTTATAATTTATCGGGAAAGGAGTTATTATGGATAAATACAATTGGGATTTAACAAAACTTATTAAAGATGAAGAAGACTTTAAGAAAAAGTACGCCGAAGCGGATAAGCTTTTGGACGAAGCTCATCATCTTTTATTAAATTTTAAAGATAATTTTAAAGACGCTATATTAAAACTTGTAGAGGCACAGCGAAAGGTCATGAACATATATGTCTTCGCCCACATGAATGCCGACGCCGACACAAGGGACACGGAAGGCCAAAGGCTGCACCTGAAGGCTCTCAACTTAGGCTCAAAATTAGATGAAGTGGGAGCGCCTTTAAAGCCGGCACTTCTTTCACTAAGTAGAGAAGAGCTTGACAAGCTTATTAAAGATAACGACATGGAGGACTATCGTCTATTTATAGAAAAGATTTACAGATTTAAAGACCATGTACTTACGGAAAAAGAAGAGTCGATATTAAGTGCCTACGGATTTTTGGAAAACGCACCCTTTGATGCATACAATCTTTTGACAAATGCTGACATAACATTTGAAGACTTGGAAAGTATAGACACAAAACTTAACGGCGCCACATTTATTTCCCTACTTAGAAATAAGGACGAAAAGGTTAGAAGAGAGGCATTCCAAAAATATTACAAATCATACAAGGGACTTGAAAATGTAATTTCATCCCTCTATCTTAACAATGTAAAGGCCATGACTACCGAGGCGAAGCTTAGAGGTTACAACTCCTCCTTGGAGATGGAGCTTTACGGCGACAAGGTGGATGTTTCCGTATATGAAAATTTAATTACAGCCGTTCACGAAAACCTTCCGGCGCTTTACAAGTACTACGAAATTAAAAAGAACTTTTTAGGTTTAAAGGAACAACACATGTATGATGTGTATTTAAATCTTACAAAGGAAGAGCCTAAGAAGATTCCATATGAAGAAGCAGTGGAAATGGTTCTTGAATCTCTAAAGCCCATGGGAGAAGAATACACCAAGATTGCAAGAGAAGGCCTTATGAGTCGTTGGGTGGATGTATATCCCAAGGAGGGCAAGAGAGACGGAGCGTATTCCTTCGGCACTTATGACTCACCGCCCTACATTCTCATGAACTACAACGACGACTTACAGTCCGTCTTTACATTGGCACATGAGTTGGGTCATTCAATGCACAGTTATTTTTCAAGGACAAATAACAAGTACATCTATTCCGACTACACTATTTTTGTTTTTTACAAGCAGAAGACGGCATACG
>CABTXP010000078.1 GCA_902488815.1 uncultured Eubacteriales bacterium
ATCTTATGCTCACCACCGTCCGCAAAGGTCATCGCGCCAGGATGCTGTCGGTTGGATGTAGAGGGAATGCTACCTTCAAAAGTCCACTCATATTGGCTTCCGCCTTTACTCTTGTTGGTAATAGATATCACACCCGGGGCAATGTCGTTGAGGGCGATTGAAAAATCAAAGTCTATCGTCATGGCGGAGTCAACTCTGAGGGTCTGCTGACTTGTCTTTTCCTCTACAGCATTCCAGACTCGTAAGGTAATTTTGTGCTCACCTGCCTGTGTGAATATAACCTTTCCTGGATTTCTTTCGGTAGAACTACTAGGCAGTCCTCCTTCAAATGTCCATTCATATTCTTCTGCCCCGTAACTCTCGTTTTTCAATTGAATAGTTACAGGTGAGGTTTTGTCTTCCGATGTCTCTATGGTGAATGCCGATTCGATAGGAACGGCAGTCTCTTTGAGACAGGAAGAGACAAGGAAAGCAAACATAAATATTAATACATTCCAACTCTGCATCTTAACTTTTTTCATATTTTCTTTTATCATTGTATATCCTCTCTTTCAAAGATGTATAAATTGTCTTTGATGTCTTTGATATACAATTTATTACCGCTCATATACAAAGGTTGGGGAGGCACTAATTGGTTTCTCGTTTCATCGCATTCCTCTTCGCTGATTACTTCATATTCCCAAACAAGCTTGCGGGCTTTGTAATCAAAAATACCAGCTCGACGAATGCCTCCATAGTCCTCTTCTTTTTCACCCAAAAAAGTAAAATAATCTCCTTGAAGTAAGGGACTATATACACTTCGATAAATTCCTATGCCCGATGGGTCGACTTCTCGAAAATCATACTGTTCTGTAACTACTAACTGTTCCGTGTCAATGATTTGAAAATCAAATCCATTAACACTTACAATGTTTTTATCTGATGATCGGAAAAAACAATCTCCTAATCCCAATGTCATTTCATAAGTAGAATTTTTGTCGGAAGGATTGCCCGATATCTTTTTAACCACATCCCCTGTTTCCAAGTCCAAAGCCAACAATCTTCCAAAATCTGTATAAAACCAGATATTACCGTGAGTAATACCTAAAATTTTATCTATTTTATCAGTTTTTCCTGGCTCATATTCTGAACCACCCAATGAGGAAAGAGGAAATTGCCAGAGAATTTCATCTTGAAAATTTGCTTTTGATAAATGTGTTTTAGTATAAGTAATCCCGTAGTTGTCTTCCAATATATTAAAGAAATATTTAGAAGAAAAAACATCTACAAAATTGTTATTCCTGTAGTGGAAGACGTTGTTTGTATCTTCATAAATGAGATATTTATTTATAAATACTATTTGTGCGTTATGTATAATAACCTCAATCTTGCCAGTTTTCAAATCGTAGGAAAAACTGTCATTGCTATCCCATTTATTAAATAAAATAAAACTTTTATTTATAAAGTAATCGGACACGCCTTCTACACCAATATTCTTATTATTTAAATATAATTCATGTTTTCTTAATTCTTTCCCAGAATCATGAATCAACCAATTCTCCTTTAACTGATAAGCACTTACATCTTTTACAATATTTCTCTTCCTATATTTCATGCTATTTGGTAATTAAAATTGAGTTAAACATTTCGTAATTACTACTATTGATGTTTTGACTAAAACATTCTAATGCTTTCTTACGGCTAAGCCCTTCAAAAGTAACTATTCAGCAATAGCC